>NZ_JCAKMZ010000001.1:0-298854 GCF_059515865.1 Acinetobacter sp. CY73
GAACCATTCAAATACAGCACGACTTAATTTACAGGCTTGTCTGTAAAGAAAACTCTTTTTTTACGCGTCCATCCCATCTTATTAAGGGCTTTTAAAATGACATGATAACCAACGGTATAACCGAATTATTGTTCAAACAGAGAGACAAGATCTTTCGCCTGAGTAAAAGGTGTATTTTTTACGAAGTGCTCAAAGGCTTGAAGATCTCGAATCCTCGAAGGGCGTCCTGCATTTTGAGGTTTAGGCTGTTTAAGCTGACCAGTCTGCTGTTCGAGTAGGATCCAATCATCTAGGGTGGTTCTTGCAATATTAAACAGTTCACACGTTTTGGATTTATGCTGTGATTCTTTATAAAACTGCATAACTTTTTCGCGTAGATCGACAGAATATGTTTTTGGCATGATCCTAAATCTTAGTGTTTTTCCTATTGTAGCTCATATTGGATTCTTAGCTATAAGGTTCATTTGAGAATCTAAGAGGTTTCATAAATGATGAATTTAAAGCTGATTTTAAGTTTGAATACTTCTGAATAATGACTTTAAAATTACAATTTATTTACAGTGTTTGAACTGAGTTTTTAAGTGGCGAATTCTGCTTTAATTCATAGATATGCTATGATGCGAAGCATAATGAGGATGAGTAGTTTAAGCATGTCTTTGCAAGAAAATGATCACGTATTAAATACGACAGAACAGCACAATCAAAATATCGTGCTGTGTATGAAGTGGGGGACCAAGTATGGTTCCGACTACGTAAATCGTCTGTATAACATGGTTAAACGTCACACTACTGTTGATTTTAAAATGGTGTGTTTGACTGATCGTACCGAGGGTATTGATCCTGAGGTTGAATGTTTTCCAATTCCATCTTTGGCTTTACCTGAGGGTGCACCTGAACGGGGTTGGAACAAGCTTTCTACCTTTGAACCTGACTTATATGGTTTAAAAGGGAATGCTCTGTTTTTAGATTTAGATGTGGTTATTGTTGATAATATCGATGAATTCTTTACCTATCCGGGTGATTTTTTAATTATTCACGACTGGAAGAGACCTTGGCGAATTACAGGAAATAGTTCTGTTTATCGTTTTAAATTGGGTGCTTTTCCTGGACTCCTGCCATATTTTCGTGAAAACTTTGATGAGATTCGTCAAAAATTTCGTAATGAACAAGCTTATTTGTCTTGGTACGTCGATAAACATGCTAAGCAAACCTATTGGCCTGAAAGTTGGTGCAAAAGCTATAAATATCACTGTCTACAAAAAATTCCGATGGCATTTTTTAAACCACCTGTAAAACCTGAGGGTGCGAAAATTATTATTTTCCATGGTGAAATTAATCCACCCGATGCGGTAAATGGGGGTGGTGGTAAATGGTATCGCTATGTGTTGCCATCTCAGTGGATTAAGGATGCTTGGCAGTAATTTATGAATCACTTGCTTAATCAAGAACAACGACCATATCGTTTGAGTGTGGTCATTATGGTAAAAAACGAAGCAAAAAATTTAGAGCAATCTTTACCTGCATTGGCCGGTTGGATTGATGAATTGGTTGTTTTAGATTCGGGAAGTACAGACCAAAGCCAAGTATTGGTAGAAGCCGCTGGTGGAAAATGGTATGTCAATAATGAGTGGCCGGGTTTTGGTAAGCAACGACAAATTGCACAAAGCTACGCAACAGGTGATTGGATACTGGCTTTAGATGCGGATGAAGTCATTACTGAAGGATTAAAAAATAGCATTCTAGAGGCAATCAAAACCAGACCTGAAAATACCTTATTTGGTATAAAACGAATTGATTGTATTTTGGGTCATAAAATTGATAATCCATTATGGCCTATCAAAGCACACTGGCGCTTATATCCAAAACATTTCCAATATAACGATAATTTAGTACATGAGTCTGTTGATTTAAAACAAGCTGAAACTCAAGTTCTATCTGGTTTTATGTTGCATCAAACGGCAGACACCCCTCAATTTTGGTTGGATAAGCGTTTAGCGTATGCGAAAGCTTGGGCGATAGATCGTCATCAACGTGGTAAGTCTGCCAGCATATTGAGTGTATTTTTTCATACGATATGGGCGTTCTTTAAGCAATACTTCTTAGATGGCCGTTTCTTAATGGGAAAATATGGCTTTGTCTATGCTTTACTCTTTACGCAATATACATTTAATAAGTATGCAATTTTATATGACTTAAAAAATAATACTGCAGAGCAAACTTTTCAAAAATCTTTACAAGATCAAGACCTGATTAAAACGATTGATTTGGGAGATAGAAGATCAACAGTTTCTTTGGTCATGATTGCAAAAAATGAGTCAAGACATTTAGCCGCATGTTTAGATACAGTTCACGACCTTGTGGATGAAATTATCATACTTGATTCTGGCAGTAGAGATAATACGCGACAGATAGCAGAAAGCTACGGAGCCAAGTGGTTTGTTAATACGGATTGGCAAGGTTTTGGTAAACAAAGACAATTGGCACAAAGCTATGCAACAAAAGATTATGTGTTGGTATTAGACCCTGATGAGCGTTTAGATCAACAGCTTAGAGAGTCCATTGTTAAAGTGCTGAAACAACCTGTGCAAAGGGATAAGGTTTTTACAGTAGCACGTGTCAACTTATTTTGTGGTGTTGAAGTTCAAAAGCGTTATTGGTATACCGACAAACTTGCTCGATTATATTCGAATCAAGACTTTAAATATTCATCATTAGAAGTTCATGAATCTTTGGATCAAAAGAATGTTCCATCGGTACGTTTGAATGGATATTTACCTCATTTAACCAATGATGATTTGCACCACTTTTTACTTAAAAATATTCGCTATAGCCATGATTGGGCAAGTGATAAATTTAAACAGGGTAAAAAAGTAGGTTTAGCCGCCCTTATTTTACGTTCTATCTTCTCATTTATTCGAGAATATATAATACGTGGGGATATCGTAGGTGGTGCATATGGATGTATCTTAGCAATGGCATCTATGGGATATACCTTAGACAAGTATTTAATGCTATGGGAAAAGAATCATCAAAAATAAAATCTTAATTTCTGTTTTTTAATAAAACATTGTGGTGTAAATACTAGAAATCTAGATTGTTTTATATTGCTGATGATGATTTTACCGATACTTTAAATGATTTAATGAAATGAAAATATTAATTGTAAATCAATCTCCAATCCCTGTTTATGCGTATGGTGGAACTGAACGCGTCATTTGGGACTTGGCTAAAACTTTAGTCGAGTTGGGGCATGAAGTAGTTTTTCTTGTGCCTGTCGGATCTACCTGTGATTTTGCTCAAGTGCTATTTATTAATCCTTCGCTGACTTGGAATCAACAAATTCCTTTAGGTACAGATATTGTTCATTTTCAGTTTCAGCCGAAGGATATGCAGCTTGATACACCTTATGTCGTGACGGAACATGGAAATGCTCAGTTAAATTCCCCATTAGATTTAAATACTATTTTTGTTTCTAAAAATCATGCAGAAAGGCATGGATCTAAAAGCTTTGTATATAACGGTTTAGATTGGAGAAACTATGGCGAAGTCGATTGGAATATAAAACGAGATTATTATCATTTCCTAGGTAAAGCTGCTTGGCGTTTAAAAAATGTCAAAGGGGCAATACATTTAGCTAAAACTGCCAAAGTTCCCTTACATGTTTTAGGTGGAGATCGTTTTAATTTTAAACGTGGGTTACGTTTAACTTTTTCTCCAAGAATTAAATTTCATGGGATGGTGGGAGGGGAGGAAAAAATCTCTTTATTACAAAGATCAAAAGGACTCATTTTCCCAGTGAAATGGCATGAACCATTTGGATTGGCTATTATTGAGAGTATGTATTTCGGTTGTCCTATATTTGCGACTCCATATGGTGCAATTCCAGAAATAGTGCCTGAGCAATGTGGTAGACTAAGCAATAGCGCCAAAGTACTAAAGAACGCTATTTTGGAAAATAGCTATGATCCATTGGTTTGTCACCAGCACGTTATAAATCATTTCAATGCTTTTGAAATGGCAAATCAATATTTGAAGTATTATCAATTGGCAATATCTGGTGCCAAGATTAATGTTGAAAAACCGTTCTTGAAAGAAGTTGCTGAAAATCAATCTTGGTTTCAATAAATGTTATTAGGAATTTTAAATGCAAAATTATGTTATAAGTCTAAAAAATGCATCAGACCGTAGACAACATATTGAGCATGAGTTTTCAAAAAATAATATTGAATTTAATTTTTTTGATGCGATTACACCAGATCAGGCACAACAAATTGCAGAAAATCTTTTTCCAATGTGTGATTTAACACATTTAAGCCCGGTAGAGTTAGCATGTTTTATTAGTCATATTGCTGTCTGGCAAAAAGCGAAAAGTGAAAACCAAAAGTTTTTTGCTATTTTTGAGGATGATATTTTTTTATCGGATCAAGCAACACACTTTTTAAAATCATCAGATTGGATTACTGAAGAGTTTAAGGTGATTAAACTGGAAACTTTTTTAGAGAAAGTTTTTGTTGGAGGCCCAACATTTAATGTATTAGATAGAAAACTACAAAAATTAAACTTTAAACATTTTGGTGCGGCTGGATATATTTTGTCTGTGGATGCGGTAGATTTACTGATTCGTTATATACAGAATTCTAAGAAAATTGTTCCGATTGATTGGTATTTATTTTTAACTCCTATTGAAGATAACTCATTTCAAATTTATCAATTGGTGCCTGCAATATGTATCCAAGACAAAGTTTTAAATGAACAAGTCTTGTTTGATAGTTTCTTAGAAAGTAGTAGAGTTCAGTTTGAGGCACCGAAGTTAAAATTGAAGTTAAATCAAAAAATTGCTCGAGAGCTTAGACGTTTACTTTTCCAGTTAAGAGTCCTTTTTTTCGCTAAAACGATTCCTTTCAAATAATGTAATAGTAGTCATTACTTGGTTTATTGGTTTGAATTTATCTTATAGTCCAAGAGCTAAGAATAGACCTTATTTTAATAAATCAAGAAAACAGTCTATTCTGTATTGATTATTTATGCCGTGGAATATTGAAAGTTTATACATAATTGTGTATGAAAAGCATTGAGCCGAATAGCTTTAATTGCTGTATCGCAACATGTTTAAATCCGCTAATTATGCAAACATTTTATTGGTATGCATTTTTATTATCGATCAACTTTCTAAACCTTTTATAACCCCAAATATATTGTGCTGGAGCCGTATTGATTATTTGCTCCAATTCTTTATTTAGAGTATCCACCGAAAGTTGTAAGTCTTTAGATGAAATATGATCAGAAAGTTCTGATACATAAATTTCAAAACGTTCAGAATCTTCTAGACGTAAACAAGTCAGTCCAAGAACTGCACATTGAGTTTTTGAAGCTAACTTAGAAACCAATGTTGAAGATAAAGCATTTTGCCCATAGAACATGGAATATATTCCACCGGACTCTTTAGGGACGTGATCGGGTAAAATGACAGTTAATCCGCCAGATTTTAAGTGTTTGAAAATTGCACGCACACCGGATTCATCCGTAGGAACAAGTCTGGCATTCAAACGTTGTCTGGCTTCTAACATAAAGCGATCTATATCTTCATTTTTATTGGGTTTATACATGATCACGGGTGATGAATGTTGATTTAACCATACATTCAATAACTCCCATGTACCAAAATGAGGGACAACAACAATCACGCCTTTTTGAGCATTAATTGCTTCGATGAATATTTTCTCACCATGTATTTTAGAGATTAAAGAAAGCGCGTAATCAGTGCTAGAACCCCATATCTTGATTGATTCAGCATAAGTCATACACTGACTTTGCACGCTTTTCTGCGTGAGAATGTCTCTTTCATCAGCTGTGAGTTCAGGATACGCAAGCGCTAAATTTTTTTCTGTGGTTTTTCTTAATGATGAATTTGTTTTAAATAAAATTCTTCCAATAACTTTAGCAAAGGATTGAATTGCTGTCATTGGAAGTTTAGACACCATTTTTAAGGATAAATAGATCACTCAGAAGTCACTGCTCTAGAATAGTTGGAAGGCAAGATTACTGAGAATCAGAGTTACCTTTAAGGACCATATAAATTAATGCAGCGATAGATCCAAAAGCGGCAATAAAGCTACTGGTGCTAAAAAACACAATACGTTGATATGTCGTTAAATTAAATAACTCTTCATTCAGAATGTAGCGCATGAATGCCCATTGGATGATACAAAACACAATAATAATAATTGTATGACGACGAACATCTGGACGCATAGCCATGTGGAAACACCTAAAACTGAGTGAAACCATTATGCCATTGATGAGAATTTATCTCAATTTTGTTATGTGGATTAATAAAAAAGCCCCACATGATGTAGGGCTTTTATGCTTAATCTTTAAAGCATTATGCTTCTTTAGTTTCAGCCTTTGGTTTTTCGCGTAAACGAATCCCCAAATCACGCAATTGATTTGATTCAACTGGTGCAGGCGCCTGAGTCAATGGACATTCAGCAGTTTTAGTTTTCGGGAATGCAATTACATCACGAATTGAAGCACCGCCAGTCATGAGCATCACAAGACGGTCAAGACCAAATGCCAAACCACCGTGCGGAGGCGCACCATAACGTAGAGCGTTAAGCAAGAAGCTAAATTTCTCTTCAGCTTCTTCCTCATTAATGCCTAGTGCTTCAAAAATTGCTTTTTGCATTTCTAGGTTATGAATACGAAGCGAACCACCACCGATTTCAGTACCATTGAGTACCATATCGTAAGCCACAGACAAGGCTGCACCTGGGTTGTTCTTCACTTCTTCAACGCTAGATTTTGGAAGTGTGAATGGATGGTGAACAGACGTCCATTTGCCATCATCAGTTTCTTCAAACATTGGGAAATCAACCACCCAAAGTGGTGCCCACTCGCAAGTCGCAAGCTTCATGTCATGACCGATTTTCACACGAAGTGCACCCATCGCATCATTTACAACTTTGGCTTTATCTGCACCAAAGAATACGATGTCGCCATTTTCTGCACCAACACGTTTTAATAGATCAAGCACGATTGGCTCGATAAATTTAACGATTGGCGATTGAAGACCTTCGATACCTTTTTCGATTTCATTGACTTTGATGTACGCTAAACCACGTGCACCATAGATGCCAACAAATTTGGTGTATTCATCAATTGCACTACGTGGCAATGAACCCGCACCTGGTACACGTAAAGCGACGATACGACCTTTCGGATCTTTAGCAGGGCCTGCGAATACTTTAAACTCAACGTCTTGCATTAAATCTGCAACGTCAACCAGTTTAAGTGGAATACGCATATCTGGTTTGTCAGATGCATAGTCACGCATCGCATCGTTGTAGGTCATACGTGGGAACTTATCGAAATCAACATTAAGAAGTTCTTTGAACATCTTAACCGTTAAAGTTTCCATTAAATCCATAATGTCATCGTCACTCATGAACGATGTTTCAACGTCGATTTGTGTGAATTCTGGCTGACGGTCAGCACGTAAGTCTTCATCACGGAAACATTTAGCGATTTGGTAATAACGATCAATACCACCCACCATCAACAACTGTTTAAACAATTGAGGAGATTGTGGAAGTGCGTAGAAGCTACCATTTGATACACGGCTTGGGACTAAATAGTCACGTGCGCCTTCTGGCGTTGCGCGTGTCAAAATCGGTGTTTCTACATCTAAGAAACCATTGTCTTCGAAGTAGTTACGAATAAGGTTTGTAAGTTTAGAACGGAAACGTAAACGGTCTAACATTTCTGGACGACGGATGTCCAAGAAACGGTATTTCAAACGAATTTCTTCTGAAATATTAGTATTGTCATCATTCAATGGGAATGGTGGAGTTTCAGATTGAGCAAGAACTTCAATTTCTTTGCCTAAAACTTCGATTTGACCACTCACCATATTTGCATTTTCTGTGCCTTCGTAACGACGACGTACGCGGCCAGTGATTTTTAATACGAATTCTGAACGTACTTTGTCTGCAGTTGCGAATGCTTCAGGGGTATCTGGATCGATGACCACTTGTACTAGACCATCACGGTCACGCATGTCTAGGAAGATAACACCACCGTGGTCACGGCGACGGTGAACCCAACCGCATAATGTAACGGTTTGGTCAATTTGAGCTTCGGTTAAAGAACCGCAGTAATGAGTTCGCATCATAGCGTTAAAAATCCAACTATATGGGTTAAAGTAAGCGTCTACGTAAACAGCGTATCGCCTTTATTCGAAAGATGAATTATGCCTCTTTGGCAAAGGCGGAACAAGGACTAGATATCTAAAGCGAAGGTTTTTAGGGGACTAATTTAAAATACGCTGTGATATTTCAGAAATATAATCCACTACTCAAAAAAATCATGGTGATCTAAAAATTGAAAAATAAGACAACCACATCCAAATACAAGCAGAAAAACGCTAAAAAAATGATTAATGGATTTCCCTATAAACCAATACAGATCATTTTGCCAAGGTTGAGGCCCTAGAGGTTGAGCAAAACTGATATAGGCAAAGAGTCCAGCAAAGAGAGAAATCGTAAATAAACTGAAGGCATAAAATTTAATCTTTGGGCTAACTTGTTTGGATTGACGATGTTGCTGATAATAATGATGAGCCATGATCCCAAGAATAGGTAATGCAATGGCAGAAGTCCCGATCTGTAAAACACGATGCATAGGATAAGTCTGATTAAACATGCTTATGCTTTGACTGAGAAAGTCTTCAAATGCAAATGTTCGAAAGTCAACATGGGTAAGACCATCCCAAATGAGATGTGTAGCCGTTCCAATACTTAAAGCAAGAATGACACAAAGGGCAAATTTAACTGCACTTTGGATAGAATGAATACGGAGAGGTTTATCTATACCGACAAATTTAAAACATGCAGGTCTAAAAATAAAATACCAAAGCAAGCAAAATCCCAGCCCTATAAATAAATTAGGATAAAACCATGCACTCCATAAGTGAGTGCTATGGATGTCTTCGGAAGTAAATAAGCGAACCAAATCCGGCACCATACACCCAATCGCGATAGCTGAAATTGGAAGATGATGCCCAGTCAGTTTTGAAATAGGTGGGGCAAGAACGGCATGTGATATAGTAAAAGGCATTGAATGAATATATCTATTTATGCAATTTTGAACAATAATCTTTGTGTAGTGATCTAGATTATCGTTTAGTTTTCTTTAAAATAAATCATCAAAAATTTATCTAGTCACAAAATGAACCCAATACAAGACAGTATCTATCAGTTGAAAAAAGCTCAAGGAATTTTACTGGTTTCATTATTGTTTTTAATCGTTATTTTTCATCATATATTTAATCATTCATTTCGACACTGGAATGTTTCCATTGTTTTACTTTGTATATTCTTCTTTTGCGTTTACAAAAAAAAAATAGTAAAACCAAATCTATCACTGATCGTTTTCTGTATATCAAGCTTTGTGATCATCACTTTGAATTATCATGTTCTTAATCGATTTGAGCTTATTCCAGAAACCTTATATCGAACTTATAAGTATTTGATCAACCAGTATCTTTGGTTTTTACCATTCATAGCTTTACCTACGATTTATCGTTTTATCGGATTCAATCCACAGCATTTGGCCAAGATTCTTAATGTTGTATCAATATTTTTATGTGGCTACCTTTTATATTGGGGAATAGCCTTAGATTTTAATCGTGGTAATTTTACCAATTATTTTAATCCTGTCATTAGTTATGACATCACCTTTATTTCTCTTGCATTATCAGCAATGTGTTTTGCATTTATGCAAAAAGGTAAATTGGTATATATTTATCTTCTGATCAGTATTTCTACGATCTTTTTGCTCATTTTACATGGCTCCCGTGGAACATGGGTAGGGATACCACTTGCGCTGGTAACTTTGACGATGATCTATTATCGAAGTCAGATGCGTAAAGTTTTATTCATGCTTTCTTTATTTTTAGCATTTGTTGCTGTTAATTTTTCATTGCCTTCTTCACCGATTCAAGAGCGAGTTCAACATTTAAAAGAAGATACTCAAAATATTGTTAAAGAGAATTATGAAAATAGTTCTGGTATACGCTTATATTTGTGGGATAACTCAATAGACATGTTTAAAACCAATCCATTTTTTGGAGTTGGAATGAGTCAAATTGAGGTGGAAAACTGTAAATTATATTCGCAAGCAAAGCTTCCCGTTTGTTTTCAACATCAACATAGCATTTACTTTCACGAACTTGCTGCAAATGGCTTAGCTGGAATATTGGCCTTATTTTTGACCTTTTTTTCTGCTCTTTTATTTTTTATTCGGAAGTGTTTTTGCTCTGACCCAATGATCAAAAATTTAGCTGTATCTGGCTTTATATTTGTGAGTTATTACATGTTTTGTGGTTTGAGTGAGTATTATTTATTTTTTAAAAATACTACTTATATTTTTTATTTGATTACGGCTTCATTAATGAGCTTCATCATCATTCGAGAATTGAACAAAGAAAATGAAATGAAAAAGATGTGAAAGCTTTTCTTTTTAAGGTCCTATTTAAATTTTTCATGCTTGAATGTTTAAATGATTGAGCATTTGAGCATTTGAGCATTTGAGCATTTGAGCATTTGAGCATTTGAGCATTTGAGCATTTGAGCATTTGAGCATTTTAAGCAATCCAAATAATTTGTGATTGCAAAATCATTGAAATGTTATACTATAACAATATTCAAAAATCAGTGTTTCGGGCCAACACATGTCTTTCCATAAGAACTTAATTACCATTTCAATATTTTCAATCATCGCACCTACAGTTTTTGCAGATGAAATTAAACAAACAACACAACTAGAAACCATTCAATTACAGGCACATCCATTGGTTCAGTCTGCAGCAGATTTTTCTGTTGCTGATCATGTGATTGATGAATTAGATTTGAAACAGCGTGCCACAACCATTGGCGATGCTTTGGCAGACGAGTTAAGTGTTTATTCAAATCAGTTTGGTACTGGCGCGAGTCGTCCTGTGATTCGTGGTCAAGATGGACCGCGTGTCAAAGTATTGCAACATGCTTCAGAAACAGCGGATGTATCAACATTGTCGCCTGACCATGCTGTGACGGTTGATCCGATTTTAGCTAAACAAGTAGAAGTCATTCGTGGGCCATCAACCCTACTTTATAGTGCAGGCAATGTAGGTGGTTTGGTCAACGTGACGGATCAAAAAATTCCAACTCAAATGCCAGAAAATGGTCTAGAAGGTTCAGCAGGTCTTCGTTATAACTCTGGTAATGATCAGAAGTTAGCAAGTGTTGGAGCAACAACAGGGGTTGGTGAAAATTTTGCATTGCGCGTTGAGGGTTCTAAGCACAAAGCCAATGACTATATTGCTCCAAATTACTTCGTTGAGCATGCTCATGATGATCACTCACATTTTGAAAAAGAAAGAAGAGTCGGTAATACCTTTGCCGAAGGTCAAACGGTCAATGTGGGTGGTTCTTGGATTCATGATCGTGGATTTGTAGGCTTATCTTATAGTAATCGTCAGGATCAATATGGTTTGCCCGGGCATAGTCATGAATCACATGGTTGCGAATTGCATGGGGATCATTTCCACTGTCCAAAACCTGATGCAGAGCATGAACATGAATCAGCAGCAGGGCCATGGGTCGATTTAAAGTCAGAACGTTATGATTTACGCACTGAACTGAATCAACCTTTTAAAGGTTTCGAGAAACTTCGGGCTCATGCAAGTTTTACCGATTATGAACATGATGAGCTTGAGGAAAGCGAAGTCGTGAGTAATTTTAAGAGCAAGGGCTATGATGGTCGTTTAGAGTTGGTACATGTGCCTGTTGCGGGTTGGGAAGGTGTCATCGGCACCCAAATCTCACAACAAAAAATTAAATTATCTGCGCCAGAAGGTCATGCACATGAAGACGTAGATCATGAAGGGCATGACCATGCTGACCACGATCATGCTGGTCATAGCCATGATGTATTTATGGCAGATACCAACACACAGAAATATAGCCTGTTTGCATTAGAGCACAAACAAATCGGTGATGTGCATATGGAGTTGGGTGCGCGCGTGGACCATCAAAAAATTGATGTCGACTCTTCACAACAGGATTATTCGGGAACAGCAGTTTCTGCTTCTGCCGCAGCCAATTGGGAGTTTGCGCCAAACTATAAATTATCAATTGTGGGATCTCATCAACAGCGGTTACCACTTGCTCAAGAGCTCTATGCAGATGGCTTGCATTTTGCCACCAATACCTATGAATTAGGTAATGATCAACTCGATAAAGAAACTTCAAATAATATTGAGCTTGGACTGCATTATGAAGGTGATCAACTCGATTATCATGCTCATATTTATCATAACTGGTTTGATGATTATATTTATGGGGCAACGATTGCTCAGTTACCCAATAGTAATTTAAGAGGCGTAGGGTATACGCAAGATAAAGCTAAATTTTATGGTGCTGAAGCACAGGTAGGTTATGCATTTAATGACCAATATAAAATGAGTATCTTTGGTGATTATGTACGTGGAAAAATTGAAAGTGAAAATGCACCACGTATCCCAAGTGGGCGTTTAGGCACAAAATTTGAAGCAGATTTTGCAGATGGTTGGTCAGGTTCGGCTGAGTATTATCATGTGTTTAATCAAGACAAGATTGCCAGTTATGAAACAGAGACTCAAGGTTATAATATGGTCAATGTCGGTGTGTCGTATGCAGGTCAAATCAATGCTCGTAATGATTACCGCGTGTTCTTAAATGCCAATAACTTACTTGATGATCAAGTCTATTCACATGCATCGTTCTTATCGAACATTCCACAAATGGGTCGTAACTTTAGTGTCGGCATTGATTTTGGTTTTTAATCCAAAATAGATTATGAGAATTGCAGGTGGTTTAAACAGAAATTCTCTTGAAAAATAAAACAATAAAACCTAGTCTGACCCTATCGGACTAGGTTTTTTGTTATGCGTATTTTTCAGCGAATTCATCAAAAATTGAATTGGTCAGGTCGACAGTACTTTGCCCTCATTCTAGGAATGGTGGCGCTCGGCTATTTATCCTCTGCGATTTATCATATCTATAAACCTTTACCTGAGGGCTTGGATTACACGGGTAAGTTACGCCATGCCAAAGTTCAGTTTTTGGCGGATCAAACTTATTTGGATGCACAAGGCAAGCAACAACAAGAGCATCAAATTTTTAATCAAATTCTCAAACTGATTGATGAAGCACAGACGACCATTGTGTTGGATATGTTCTTATTCAATGATGAAGTGGGTTCATCGAAAATTCCACATGACAAATTGACTCAGAATTTAACCGAGGCTTTGATCGTTAAAAAACGCATCACGCCACAGATCGAAATTAAGGTGATTACCGATCCGATCAATTCTGTCTATGGTGGGATTGCACCAGAGCATTATCGACAGTTACGTCAGGCAGGAATTGAAGTCATTGAAACGGATTTAACGCCACTACGTGCTTCGAATCCAATGTGGTCAGGTTTTTGGTATCTCTGTTGTCAGGGCATTTCGAATAATGCTGAAAAGGGATGGCTGCCCAATCCTTTTGGTGATGAAAAAATCACCATTCGAAGTTATCTTTCATTATTTAACTTCAAAGCCAACCATCGAAAAACTGTGGTGGTGGATACGCTTGAAGGGTGGAAAACATTGGTCACCTCAATGAATCCGCATGATGGTAGCTCGCATCATTCGAATGTTGCTGTAATGGTCACAGGCAATACAGCCATTGATGTGCTCAAAACGGAGCAAACAGTGGGGCGTATGTCGAAAGGTGATATTCCTGTGGTCATTGTAGGAGAGTTTGAAGAGGCAAAACAATTCCCTCAGGCTCAGGTGCTCACAGAAAAAGCCATTCTAGATGCAACTTTGAAATTGATTGAAACAGCGAAATCTGGCGAAAATATTGATCTCGCCATGTTCTATTTGTCCGAGCGAAATATCGTAAAAGGATTGATTTCAGCGAAACAGCGTGGCGTGAATGTGAAGGTTTTACTTGATCCGAACAAAGATGCTTTTGGTCGTGAGAAAAATGGGATTCCTAATCGACAAGTCGCATCAGAATTGAATGATGCGGGTGTGCAAGTCCGTTGGTGCAATACGCAAGGTGAGCAATGCCATAGTAAAATGATCATAAAATCAAATGCTCAGCAGTCTGAGATGATTTTAGGGTCTGCAAACTTTACTGCACGTAATCTTAAGAACTACAACTTAGAGACCAATATTCGTGTGGTTGGGAATGCTTCAGCAGATGTGTTTAAAGATGCTCAAAAGTATTTCAATACAGCGTGGTCTAATCTGGATGGTAAAAATATGAGCGTAGATTATGCGCAATATGCCGATGAATCTAAGCTGAAATATGGACTGTATCGCTTGATGGAGTGGAGCGGTCTGTCGACTTTTTAATGAAGCTAAAATTTAATCTCTCCCTAACCCTCTCCTAAAAGGAGAGGGAATGAGAAGTATGGATTAAGGAACTGGATTCGGTGGAATGATTTGATCCAAATCCTTATCAGTCATATTGTCCAATTCTTTAATATCCGTTTGGATCTTCCATTTCGTTTCATCCTCTACAGGTTGAGGTAAACGCGCCTCAAGCCAATCGCAGACCACATCCGGTGGAAAATCAGGATGGTTGCATTGAATCACCCAAGACAGAAATTGTTTTGCTTCGCCATTCATATACGGCGGCGGAGATACAGGTAAAAACTGTGTCGGTAGGCGTTCATTTTTAGAAATGTAATTGAGTACATGCCCTAATTCTTGAACGGTTTGCCATGCCAATGGATGATCAACATTAATTTGAAATTTAAACCACCATGCTTCTTTTCCATCCGTGCCATAAGCATCAATAAGTGATTCTTTTACACTAGGAACTTTGCAAAAAAACTGATGTAAACGATCAAAACTCAAATCTGACACGATTTCGAATCCAGCAATTTAAAAAAAATCATATTAGCAGATGGATCTCAGGACTGAAGTAGGCAAAACGATTAAAATGTCTTAAATACTACATTTGAGTGTTTTTTATCCAAAATTCATCCATACTCTATCTATAATTTTATATTATCTTAAAGCGAAGTGAATGATCGTTTAGAAAAAAGATTCGTTTAGCTTTGATCTATTGCATCGCTGAAATCGTATCGTAGACAGAGTACCGCAGACAGAGTACAGCAGAGGTAAAGCCATGAAACAGGTTGATTTTTTGAATATTACTGTACGTTTAAAAGTGGCTTGCCTCGCGACGGGTTTAATCATGACAGCTGAAGTGTGGGCAACACCTCATATTGGGCAAACGGGTTTGGCTCAACGACAAGCACCTGCTCAATACCATCAGTCTCCGAATCAATTTGCACATCCGTCAAATCAATATTCGCGCTACGGCTATACCACGTATAAAGGTTATGCTGATGCGTATGGTACGCCGTTACCACAACAATATTATCCAATTCGGCCTTATGGTAATCAGCGCCCATCTCGCCCGCCTCACGGACACCCACATGGTTATGCAAACAATAATTATGCAAACAATAATTATCCAAACCATAGTTATCCACAAAATCGTCCTGATCCAGTCTATCCACAGCAAAATGGTGTGACGATTATTTACAACCATCCGTTTCCAACACAAACGGAATACCGAACTGAAAGCCATGGTTTTGTAAATGGCAATGGCTCCATTGAAAGTTCAAGTTATACCTTAATCTCGGATTGGCAGCGCTACAATTTGCCTGCACCCAATATAGGGATGCATTGGATTTTCCAAAATGGACGTTATTTGCAAGTGCCAAATCATCGCTAATGGAGAATCCATTATTCCTTTGTAACGCTTTGGCTCAAATTGGTGTATTTGGACGATATTCAAAATATTCATGTTCCCTTGAGCATCATGCTGGATGACTGATGATAGTTGATTAATTCAACCTCAATCGTTGATTTTTAATGATGCATTAAGAGCAGTGAAAATTCACTTATGCCAATTCATCATCTTCAGGACGAGGGGTTTGACCTTCTGGAAGTGGTTTCTCAGAATGTTTATCACGGATGACAGATGGGAAAGTCCAAGATGCGTAACGAACCACCAATATTGCAACAGCCATGATTAGAATAGACCCTGTAATAATTACCAAATCCATATCGGCTTTATGATCATGTTGAATGTCTGAAATTAATAGACGAGTCAGGGCTGTGATTGCAATATAAATCAAGAAACGCACCGGCATGTGATTGGTTTTGAAATAAATACCAACCATCGCACCCAATTCCAAATAGATGAATAACAATAAAATATCATCAATAGTGGCGTATTGTTTGACGGTTAAGATATCCAAAACGGTATGCCCTGCTGACCAGATCACCATACAGCCGATAATGAAGAGTGCAACGTAGTGGAAACTTTCTACAGCGATATTTCCAAAGCGATCGAGGAGGGACTCTAATTTTTCAAATCGGGGTTCTTTATTCATTTTTCATATCTTCCTGTATTGGTCAATTTGCTAATTTTATAGCATGCAAATTTCATGCGCATGACTACAAAAAGATACTTAAATGAATGAAAAATTTAATTTTTTGTATTTTTTTTATGCAAAACTGATGTACTGTATTTAGAGTCATTTAACGACGAAGGGAAAATTATGTTAGATAAAATTCAAACAAAAATTGACACACTTCAACAAGGCAAAAAGCTCATTCTTGGTTCTGGGATTCAGGCCGATGAGATGAAAAAAATCATTGCTTTATGTGAGTCTCTGGAATCTTCAGGGCAGATCAAAATCGTGAAATTAAATAAAGATGCACCAAGCCTTATTGTGCAAAAGCAATAGCGGTAATAAAGTTAAAAAAGCGCCTGAATTCAGGCGCTTTTTGATTTAGATTGATATTGAAGAAATCAGCACTTGAAGACTGATTCGTGAATTAAGACTGATTCGTGAAGTAATCTGCACTGAAATTCATCACCGTTTCAGAGCTTGCTTTAATACGAGCTAAACGCGTATGCAATTCTGGCAAGATGCGCTGAATGAAGTAAGCAGCCAAAGACACTTTGTTTTGATAGAACTCGCCTTGTTTTTCATTTGCAGCTGTTGCGATTTTAGCAAACATATAAGAGAAGCTGAGTAAGCCGACTGCATGTAGATAATCTACAGCTGCCGCATTTGCATAATCGCCATTCTCACGTGCACGCTCTAATACTGTTTGCGTGATCGATTCAAGTTCAGTCGCAGCATCCAATGTGGCATCTTTAATGAAATTCAGTTCAGCGCTCATTTCATTGGCAAAATCACGAATTTCCGCAATGTATTCTGCAATGAATTCACCATTACATTTAATGGTTTTACGACCGATCAAATCTTGAGATTGAACGCCGTTGGTGCCTTCATAAATTTGAGAAATACGTAGATCGCGGATACATTGTTCCATACCCCATTCACGGATATAGCCATGACCACCAAAGACCATTTGTGCATCAAGCGTTGCATTAAATGCGGTATCGGTTAAATAGGCTTTCGCAATCGGTGTCAGTAGAGCAACACGATTATTGGCTTTGGCTACAGCTTCAGGATCTGTTGAAAACTTAGTAATGTCTAACTGCTGACCCACATAGACGGCAAATGCACGAGAGGCTTCATTATTTGCACGAACATTTAACAACATGCGGCGTACATCACCATGCACAAGAATGCTGTCAGCTGGTTTCTCAGGCGATTGAACACCTGTTGCGCTACGACCTTGTAAACGATCTGTCGCATATTGTGCAGCATTTTGATAAGCGTATTCAGATGCACCTAAGCCTTGGATTCCCATTGATAAACGCTCGTAGTTCATCATGACGAACATCGCGGCTAAGCCTTCATTTTCCTTACCAACTAAGTAGCCTTTCGCAGCATCGAAGTTCATGACACACGTTGCAGAGGCTTTAATCCCCATTTTGTGTTCGATTGAACCTGGACCCGCGGTATTGCGTTCACCCAAAGAGCCATCTGGATTGACAATGAATTTAGGAACGATGAACAAAGAGATACCACGTGAGCCTGCAGGTGCATCAGGAGTTTTCGCGAGCACTAAGTGAATGATGTTTTCAGCAAGATCGTGATCACCACCCGTGATGAAGATTTTAGTACCCGTGATGTTATAAGTACCATCAGCATTTGGCTCAGCTTTGGTCTTAATAATGCCTAAGTCAGTACCTGCATGTGGTTCTGTTAAGCACATGGTACCTGACCATTCACCTGAATAAATTTTCGGTAAATAGGTTTCTTTTTGTTCTTGAGATGCATAGCTGTTTAAAGCCATACCAGCACCGACAGAAAGCAATGGATAGAGCATGAAGGATGGGTTGGTTGCAAATAACATTTCATCTGCAAGCACAGTCAGCATTTTTGGCATGGCTTGACCGCCCCATTCTTCATCGGCACCTAAACCAATCCAACCGCCTTCTGCATATTGTTGGAATGCTTGTTTAAAGCCAGCAGGCGTGGTGACAGCACCATTACTATAGGTTGCACCTTCTTCATCGCCAGTACGGTTCAGCGGAAGCGTCACGTTTTGAGCAAACTTTGCCATTTCTTCTAGAATGGCTTCTGCTGTTGCAGCATCGACGTGTGCAAGATTTTCATTCGATTGCCAAAATTGTTCAGCTTTAAATACATCATTTAAGATGAATTTCATGTCGGCAAGAGGCGCATTATAGATTGGCATTTTTGATCACCTTTTTTTGTTTAATCTGTTTTGAATATTTAGAGTCTACCGAAGCATAGCAAGTCTTGTTAGACGACTAAAGGTTAAGATTTTGAATTTATTATTGATCAACTTAAATTGATAAGCATCATTTAAACGAGACAACGATCTTGGAAAGATCATAAAGAAAAAGGACTGCCAAATCATTGACCGTCCTTTTTCTTATTATTCATTTTGACATATGATTTTAGAATGCAAAATGTTCTGCATCTAAGCTCATCAACGGCTCTAAGCCACCGCTGATCACATCTACATGTGAACGAACGCGTGGTAAAATTTTCTTGAAGTAAAATTGTGCAGTTTTCACTTTTGCATTGTAGAAATCGACTTCAGTTGTGCCTTCAGCAAGTTTCTGCTGCGCCACAAGCGCCATACGCGCCCATTGGTAAGCGAGCGTTACATAACCCGAGAAGTATAGATAGTCTACCGCAGCAGCGCCAACTTCATCAGGGTTTTGCATTGCGCGCATACCGATTTGCATCGTTAAGTCGCCCCATTCTTTGTTCAATGCGGCCAATGGTTCAACGAATTCTTTCATTGCTGCATTGTCTTTGTTTGCTTCATTGAATTTGTGAATGATTTTAGTGAAATCTTTGAGCATCGCACCTTGAGTTTGTAGGACTTTACGACCTAACAAATCCAGTGCTTGAATTTCAGTTGTCCCTTCGTATAAGCAAGCAATACGTGTATCACGTACAATTTGCTCCATACCATGTTCTGAAATAAAGCCGTGTCCACCAAAGACTTGTACGCCGTGTTTCGCAGCTTCAGAACCTGCTTCGGTTAAGAATGCTTTTGCGATTGGTGTAAGCAATGACAAGATGTTGTCAGCGAATTTACGCTCTTCTTCAGTCGCAGCTTGTTCAACGATGTCTGCATAATGCGCTAGATCATAAACTAGGGCACGACCGCCTTCAGCAAATGCTTTTTGCGTTAAAAGCATATTACGAACAGCAGGGTGGACGATAATTGGATCAGCCTCTTTTTCTGGTGCTTTAGGGCCAGAAAGTGAACGCATTGCTAAACGGTCTTTTGCATAAGCCAAAGCACCTTGGAAAGATGATTCAGAAGCAGAAAGACCTTGAACAGCAGTACCAATACGTGCGGTATTCATAAAGGTAAACATGGCATTTAGACCACGGTTTTCAGGTCCAATCAGGTAACCTGTAGCACGATCAAAGTTAATCACACAGGTCGCATTACCGTGAATCCCCATTTTGTGTTCGATTGAACCACAACGAACCGCGTTACGCTCGCCAACTTCACCGTCAGCAGTCAGGTTGAATTTTGGTACGATAAACAGTGAAATACCTTTGGTACCTTTTGGAGCGCCTGGAAGACGCGCAAGAACGATGTGGATAATGTTATCCGCCATATCGTGCTCACCCGCAGAGATGAAAATTTTCTCACCAGAAATTGCGAAGCTACCATCAGCATTCGGTTCAGCTTTAGTGCGGATAATCCCAAGGTCAGAACCTGCATGAGATTCTGTCAAACACATGGTACCTGTCCACTCACCTGAAACAAGCTTGGTTAAATAAGTTTGTTTTTGCTCATCTGTACCGTGATGTTCGATCGTACGTACTGCACCGTGCGAAAGACCAGGGTACATACCCCAAGCCCAGTTTGAAGAACCGATCATTTCAGAAATGATGATACCTAAAGAATTTGGTAAACCTTGACCACCATATTGTTCTTCGGCAGCAAGTGAAGGGAAGCCAAGCTCTACATATTTTTTATATGCATCTTTAAAACCAGTTGGAGTCGTGACTACGCCATCTTTCCAAGTACAACCTTCACGGTCGCCGACTTGGTTCAATGGAGATAATTCGTTTTCACAAAAATCGGCAGCAGCTTCTAAGTATTGATCAACCAACTCGCGGCTTACGTTTTCTTGAAATGCAGGAAGGGCTGCATAGTGCTGTTCAGCATTTAATAATTCATGCAAAACGAATTGCATATCACGTAATGGCGCTTTGTATTGTGGCATAGCTTGTTCCTCAATACTGGTTAAACCAGATTTATAATCTTAATAAAAAAGTAGTGTCATCACCGACACCTTTTGTTCTACTACATCGTGCAATATCTTATGGCGCTGTACAAGATTTAAAGATTGTTTCTACGTGACTGTAAAGTCAAAGAAAAAATCAAAAAAAATGCTAAGTGCTTTGAGTATATAGCTTTTTATATCATATAAAGTGAAACAAATTGTCAGATACGTAAAAAAATATGTCCATAAAAAAAGACACCGCAGTGTCTTTTTATAACTTATTCAAATTATGCAGTTTTTATCGCTTGAGCCTTCTGAGGCATTTTAGGTTGGAAGCGTACATGGCACTGACCATTCATTGTCTTTTCACCCATTTTAACTTGAACGGCTTTACCATGCGTTTGACCAACACAAGCTTGTGCAATGGCTTGTTGCTGTGCTTGGCGCTTTGCTAAACGGTGTGCATATTGTTGAGTAAGTTCCGCACGTTTAGCATCAGTAAGCGGTTCACCACGCTTAAATTCGCCTTTAGCCATAGGACCTTTAACATCACCACGCATTGGACGATGTTCATCACGCATACCGCGGAAGTCACCACGTGCTTGTTTAGCGTCTTTACGATCTACTTTGAATTGGATGACACAGGTACCATCTATCGTTTTTTCACCCACTTTGACTTGTACAGTTTGACCTGCATTTTTGCCTTCGCAAGCTTTCTGTGCTTGTTCAAAGAATGCTTTGCGTTCAGCCATACGCGCTTGATGCTTCTCACGCATTTCAGGTGACATGCGATTTTCATGATGTTTTTTAAATTGTTTAGTGTCTTGAGGTGCTGTCGCAGTTGTTGTTTGGCATGCGGTTAATATGCCCATGCTCAATAGGCTCGCTGAAACGAGTACAACTTTGTTCATTGCTTTCATTATGATTATCCCCTTGGGTGCAAGTGTTGATTCATTGGATAAAGAATAAGTAATAATGATGAAGAAACAATGAAGAGTTTTTTGAGTGACTGTTCTATACAATACTGAAATGCGAAGAAAAATGAGAGATCCAATTTGAATATACGCCGAGTTCCAATCGCACTGCGCTTATTCCTGACCGTATTATTAACGACGTTGTTAATTACTACCGTGAGTCTAGGTGTATTGCATTGGACCATGCAGAAAAACTTTACCAAATACGTGGCAGATGTTGAGATGCAAAAACTCGACTACCTGATTGATAATTTGGCTGGCGTTTATGGCGTATATCAAGATTGGGGGAATGCAGTTCAAGCGCAAATTTTGCAAATTGAAGGTGAGGCTGCTGCCGATGATTATGACCGACTGTCACGTTGGTGGTTACGCCGTCAATATGATATTGCATTGCAACAGCGCTATTTTAAAGAACATACATTGATGCGTGAACTCGATTCACAACGTCCACAAAGCATGAACTCAGATGACCTTAAGGTTTTAGAAGACAATTTACCTTCGCAGTATCAACCTTTTGAAGGCTTAAAGTTCCCACTGAGTTCGAATCAAAATCAGTTTAGATCGTCAGAGCAAAATAAAAATAACAACACAGTGAATTCAAGTATACGCACTTCAGAACAACAGCACGGCAAGAAGCTTTTTATTTCGATGGCAGATCATTTGGGGTTAAGTTCACGTTTGTCTTTATATGATGCTAAACAACAATTTATATTGGGTGAGCCTTCAGAAAACCCAGTGTCCTATCGTCCAATTATGGTGGATGGTACTACTGTGGGCTATTTAGGATTAAGACCTGTTTTGGATCAAGATGATGCACTCAGCATTAATTTCTTTAGTAATCAGAAACGCTATTTATTTCTGATTTATATCCTGACCTTAATCACCAGCTTGGTTGCTGCATTATTATTAGCGACTTATTTTAGAAAGCCAATTCGACGACTTTTGGATGCGACGCGTGAACTGACCAAAGGCAATTATCAGCATCAGATGAAAGTGAATCGCAATGATGAATTAGGTGATTTATCAAATGAAATCAATCAACTAGCCGTTATTCTTGAACGGCATGAAAATTCACGTCGTCAATGGGTTGCAGATACATCGCATGAGTTGAAAACGCCCTTGGCTGTGTTGCAAGCGCAAATTGAAGCGATGCAAGATGGGATTCGCAAGCCCACACCTGAACATTTTGCTTCAATGCTCGCTCAAGTATCAAGCTTGAAAAAACTCACACAGGATTTGGCAGATTTGGCTCAGGCAGAAGCACAACAGCTCAAATTCTATTTTACTGAAGTTGATCCTTGGTCAGTCATCTTACAAGAAGTTGAAAACTTTAAACCGAAGTTTGAACAAGCCAATTTGAATATTTCAATACAGGGTCAAGGTACAGATTTACAATTAGATGTAGATCGTTTTAAACAAATTATAGTTAATTTGCTGAGCAATAGTATTCGTTATACTGAAGCGGGTGGCGAGGTTCAGATTCATACGCTAGAAGATGAAAATTCATGGTCAGTGATTGTAGACGATAGTCCTTTAGGGATGACTGACGAGCAATTGAATCATTTAGGTGAAAGATTCTATCGAGTGGATGATTCACGTACGAGAAGTACAGGTGGTACAGGGCTTGGACTGGCTTTATCGGGTAAAATTGCGCAAGGCTTAAGCGGTAAATTAAGTTTTGATCATTCGCCATTGGGTGGTTTGCGATGCAAATTGACCTTTCCAAAACAAACCAAAGCATAAAGGGAAAAGATATGAAGCATGTAATGCTGGTTGAAGATGAAGTTGAACTTGCACAATTGGTGCGAGATTATCTAGAAGCGGCTGGCTTTGAAGTCAGCATGTTTCATGATGGTCAAGAAGCTTATGAGAGTTTCCAGCAACGTAAACCAAGTTTGATGATTTTGGATCTAATGGTTCCTCGTATGGATGGTCTCACGATTTGCCGTAAAGTTCGAGAACAGTCAGATTTACCGATTATTATGGTGACAGCCCGTACTGAGGAAATTGATCGTATACTTGGTTTGAACATGGGTGCAGATGACTATTTGTGTAAACCTTTTAGTCCTAAAGAGTTGGTCGCACGTGTTCAAGCTGTTTTACGCCGTTTAGATCGTAAGGCTGAACCTGAAGATAATAATTTATTCCGCATGGACAAAGGTCAACAACGTGTTTGGTATCAACAAAAGTCGTTAAATTTGACACCAACAGAGTTTCGTCTTTTAGAGCTGTTTTTAGAGCATGTCGGTCAAGTGTATTCACGTGCTCAATTACTGGATCATATTAATCCTGACAGTTTTGAAGTTGCGGATCGCGTGATTGATAGTCACATTAAAAATTTACGCCGTAAGATTTCAGATGCTGCTGAAACAGGAAACCGTCATGAGTGGGTTCAGGCGGTCTATGGTGTAGGGTATCGCTTTGAGTATCCAGAGGATTGATTGAACTGAATTGAAAGCGGGTCGAAGATGATCCGCTTTTTGTTTTGAGTGATTGTGTCGTTCAACTGTTCATGCTGTATACCAAGCTCAATCAATCAGTTAGTTTAGTTATATTAATGCATAATTATAATAAGTATTTGTTTTATAATGATAAGATGGATATTGGGTGATCTAAAATGGAAATAGACCATATATTTATATGCACGGAATATGGTGCACCTGAAGCTGAAATTCTGAAGAAATTTGGTTTAAGAGAGGGTTCTTCAAATAGACATTTGGGTCAAGGGACGAGAAATCGTAGATTCTTTTTTAGAAACTTTTTCATAGAATTACTTTGGGTAGAAAACTTAGAAGAAGTCAAAAATAAAATCACAGCACCGACGAGGCTTTATGAAAGACTAAGACCTAAGAATAAGGATGTTTCACCTTTTGGAATTTGTTTTAGACCAGAAATTCCCATGGAGAGCTCGCCCAAATTTACGAGTTGGCATTATAAGCCTGCGTACTTACCTTCTGATTTATTCATAGAAATTGCTAAAAATACGATGCTGTCTGAACCTATGTGGTTTTTTATTGCTTTTGGTTCAAGACCAGACAGTAATTCCTACACAAATAGAGAGCCTTTAAGGCATATGAAAAAGGTATCTGAAGTTACAGCTATTCAGGTGACAGTACCAAATTTAGAGAAAAACTTTACCCTATTTGAGCACCAAGAAATTAGTAGACTTAAGGTTGTTGATGGAGAGGAACATCTTATGGAAATTATCTTTGATAATGCAAAACAAGGATGTGCTTATGACTTTAGACCGACGCTACCTCTTATTTTCATATATTAATTCAAAAATTTAGTAAGTACTTAAACATTCTAAAACTACAATAGGTTGAAGTTAGCTTTAAAGATTTTAATATGACCAACTGCATTATCAAAATCTATCCATCAGGAACCGAGATAGAATAATAATGATATTTTACTTAACGATTTAATAAAGTATTTAATTTATTTTTTATATTTTCTGCGATGCTAAAGTCAAATCCATCTACAAGAAATCGGCTCATTAATCCTTCAATGATTGTATACATAAAATTGGACATGTCTTCTCTATCTGCTATTTTACAATGCTGTGCAATAAGATCTTTAATCCATTGTTTATGCTGTTGAGCAATTTGAATCAGTTTTTTTTCAGTCGAATTGGATTCAGCAACAGCTCGCACAAATAGACAACCTTTGAAATCATCCTGTCTAAACCATTCAATATGCCACTCAAATATTTTATTCAGTGCATCAATACCTTCTGCCATTCCAATATAGTCAAATAAGCTTTGCTTGAATTTTTCATCTCGAGCTTTCAGTACAGATTCGACTAAATGATTTTTATTTTTATAGTAGGTATACAAGGTGGTCTTAGAACAGCCTGATTCATCTCGAATTAGATCGACGCCCACAGCCCCGAAGCTCTGTTCATTAAATAGTTTTTCTGCGGTATTTAAAATCTTTATAGCTGATTTAGACATTAAACAACTCCTGAATAGTACAGATCTGTACTATTTTTGATTTTATCGTTATGATGATTGAAAAACAATAGCGTCAAAAGGTCTTTTCATGTTTTCAATTTTAGAAGGTAAAGAAAAATTAGCCGCTTTTCCTACAGCGAGTGAAGTGTTGAGAAGTCTGCTCGGTGGCAGCCTGAGCATTTTTATGCTGTTAAGTTTAGGACATTGGACAGGTCACTTATACATCATGGCACCTTTCGGCGCGACTTGTGTATTACTCTATGCAGTATCACAATCACCTTTAGCTCAACCTAGAAATATCATTTTTGGACATTTTATTTCAGCTTTAGTTGGCTTAATTTTTGTGTATTTCTTTACGATCTCTCATCTGTCCATAGCTTTGTCGGTAGGCTGTGCTATTGCTTTGATGCAGATGTTAAAGTGCGTTCATCCACCTGCGGGCGCAAATCCGCTCGTCATTTTACTCACAGCAAAGCAAATGACCTATGACTGGAGTTTTCTCATTTTCCCTGTGCTTTTAGGTTCGATTGCTCTGGTGCTGATCGCCTATGTTGTGAATAATTTCAACTCAGAAAAAAAATGGCCTTTATATGGTTTAGGTCTAAAAAAAACGAAATAGACATTGCGATCTTATTTGCTTAAGTAGAGGCAATCCATGTCCTTTAGGCAGATTTTAAGCACGATCAGTTTAACTACTTTTTAGAATCTCAATTCGTTGTCGATCCGCTTTGTTTAATCCTGAAACCACCAAATCATATGAAATTTGAATCAATTCCTTGATCAGATCACGCTCTATGGTTTGATCCTCATAGATTGAAATCCAATGTCTTTTATTCATATGGTATCCAGTACGGATAAAAGGATAAATGTCGCGAAGCATTTCTCCATGCGTTGGATCAACTTTGAGGTTAATGACTGCAATCTCATTCAATGTAAATGTCATGAGATAAATTTTATTCATCACTTTATAGACATCGCATTCAGGCATGAACGGTTGAGAACATTCAGATGCCGTTAGTTGATTGGCATATGTCGAGGCAATGTGATGTAAATCAAGCGTCATAAAATTCTCAATCTAAGGAAATATCTGAATCGGTGTGCCGTTATCGACCAATAACCAGATTTCATCCATATCAGTATTTTTAACGGCAACACAACCCCAAGTCCAATCATTACGTGGAAAATAATCCATAAGAGAGGGCAGTTTATTCACTTGTGAGGTGGTTGCAGAACCATGAATCATGATGTCACCACCAGGTGAAACACCTAAAGCTGCTGCCTTGGCTCTATCCTTTTCATTGGGATAAGAGATATGCAGAGACTTATAAAACGCACTTTGCGGATTTCGCCAATCAATCAAATAGCGTCCCTCAGGGGTTTTGCCATCACCTTCTTGAACTTTATGTCCTATTGGTGCAAAGCCTAAACGCATATGATAGGTCTTAATCACTTGATCATTATGCTTCAATTCTAAAATACGACGCGCCTTGTAAACATGAACTTCATTGATGGGTGTATTCGAACGGATTTGATCAATGCTGTTCTGATCTAAAGGTTTAGCATGAATGACATCGGTACTTGGCAGATATTGATTATATTTTGCATAAGCAACATAACCACCAATGAAAATGGCAATCAGCGCCCCGATCAAAATAACGGATTTGGTTAAAGTCATGAGTTTTATAATTCTAAGTGGTATTTATAAGTATTCAGTTGTTCTGATTTAAAATTATTCTAATTTAAAACAGTGTTCAGAAAGATTCGTTAATCCCAACACCATTTATACTCAATTTAAGGTCTTTAATCAAAAACTGATCTGTGGATAAAGTGTACGATATCCACAGAATAAAAATCATATGCTGATTAAAATGTGTATTTTGCTTATGAAGAGCAACTCACCATCACATCGGGCACATCCGCTGGAAGGGGTGCTAGATCGTCAGCTTTTTCAAGTTCTGGCTGATGAGTGAAAGGTTGCTTCAGCAAGTTAAATAAGCGCTCTACTTCTGAGAAGTCATTGCCTTCAGCCAGCTCAATGGCTTTTTGCATCATATGATTACGCAAAATGTAGCGTGGATTTACGGTCTGCATGATTGCATCAAGTTCTTCAATATTTTGACCATCTCGAATCATTTCATATTGAGTCAAAAATGCTTCAAATTGACGTCGATCCAAACAATCATCTTGAATGGCTTCATAGTCTTTTTGTTGTAAGCGAATAAAGCTCTGGGTGTAATCCAGTTGCTCAGTCTGTAGGATTCTCAGGAATGCCATGGCACAATCAAAACTGTCTTTATGGAAGCTAGGTAGTCCCATTTTTTGACTTAAGCCCATTTTATAATGTTCTAAGAATGTCGGTTCATAATGTTCTAAACATTGAGCCAATTGCTCTTTCCATTCTTCTTTTGACATACTTTGAGGACATAAAGGCACTAAGTTATTCAGCCATTGCCATAAGTTCCAATGTCCAATACTCGGTTGTTGTTGGTAGGTATAACGACCATGGTGATCCGAATGGTTGTTAATCCAATTCGGGCGGAAGCGTTCCATAAAACCGTAAGGACCAAAGTCTAAAGTAGAACCTGTGATATTTAAATTATCGGTATTCATTACCCCATGTGCAAACCCGACCAGTTGCCATTTGGCAATCATGACAGCTGTATTTTGAATGACTTTTGTTGCAAAACTCAGGAGAGGGGATTCACTGTCTAAACATTCTGGATAATGCCATTCGATACACTTTTGCGTGAAATCTGGTAATAAATCGGATTGATATTGATTAATCCACTCAAAATGTCCTAAGCGAATGTGGCAATCTGAGGTACGCAACATCATCGCGCCACGCTCTAATTTTTCACGTTGTACCCCTTGATCTGATGAGGTAAATCCAACGGCATTACTCGAAGCGACACCCAGTGCATTGAGCGCATGACCCGCTAAGTATTCACGAATCACAGAGCGTAACACCGCACGACCATCGCCCATACGAGAGTAGGGAGTTGATCCTGCACCTTTTAAATGAAGATCAATGGTTTGGTTATTTTGATCTAAAATTTGCGCGATGAGGAGTCCACGACCATCACCGAGTTGCCCCGCCCATTGTCCAAATTGATGACCCGCATAGACCATCGCCAATGGGGTGAATTCAGCAAAGGTTTTTTGCCCGCTACAAATTTTAACCCATTGTTGCTTATCTTCAGTAGACCATTGCAATTGATCAGCCAAATCTGCATTGAAATGACCTGCTTTAGCACCTTTCAATGGAATGGGCTGTTGCTGATGATAAAGTCTATTTGACAGCGTTGGGTAACGTGAATTGAATTGCATAAACGTAAACAATCATAGGGAGGCTGATTTCACTATAGCAAATTCAATTTTGCTTTTCAGTGATTCATGTAAACTAATCAACAATGAATAGTTTTGCACCATTTATCGTAGATGATCGATGAGGCTCAGCATGATCAGACACTTGATAACTCATCCCTGGAAGTAAGTTAAATGAACCACCATCTTTGAGTTCAGTGAGTAGTTCACCTTCTAAGCAAAATAAAATATGACCTTTTCTGCACCAATGATCGGCCAAATAACCTGCCGAATATTCAACAATCCTGACTCTAATATTATTAAATTGCTGTGTTTTCCAAAGGGCATAACCTTGTTCGCCCAAATGTTTTACTTCTTCTAGATCAGACCATTGAGTCGTACAGAAAGGAATATTGTCGATGAGCATGGTTTTACCTTATTGTTATAGATGAAGAGTAAAGTGAGGCAAAAATAAAAAAAAGCTCCGAAGAGCTTTATTTTTCAGATATTGAATCATCTTCAATTAATGAGAAACTGAAGATTTCTTCAAGTTGCGCATTAATAATTTTAATGTTTGGCGATGATGTGAAAGACGTTGTTCAACCAATTGGAAATCTACTTTAAGTTTATTGTCCATTTGGTGAATCTTTTCAGCAACGGAAGCTTTCTTCGCTTGAATTTCTTGCTCTTTTAACTTCGCCCAATCATTTAAGGTTTGAGAGAAAGCATCATATTCTTGAGCAAAACGAGCTTTAACAGTGCTAATGTCATCATTCATGTTTAAGCCGTATACAGCCAAATCTTGTTCTGCATATTTAAACTTCATGGCCAATTCGGCTTTTTTAATATTGAAGCTTGGAATACGACGTAAATTCTTTGCAAGACCAAGTTTAGAACATGTCCAAATCAGCCATTTCGTAGGATCGTACTGCCACCATTTCACCCCATTACGGTAATCGTACTGAAAAATATGGTGATAGTTGTGATAACCCTCGCCCCATGTAGCAATCGCAAGAACGAAGTTGTCACGCGCTGTATTTTCATCTGTATAAGGACGTTTGCCCCACATATGACAGAGCGAGTTAATAAAGAATGTCACATGGTGGCTCAAGATTAGACGAAGTAAACCGCCCAATAACATTACACCCCACATATCACCCACTAACCAACCCACAGAGGTCAAGATGACAGCATGCACTACAATGACTAAAGGAATGTAGTATTTGTCTTGGAACATCACAACCTTGTCAGCGAGAAGGTCGGGAGCATTCTTATAATTTGATTCAGCCGCAGGATAATTGCGAAGCATCCACCCAATGTGCGCGTACCAAAATCCATTATTAATTGAATATGGATCTTTTTCGACATCATCAACATGACGATGATGCGTACGGTGACCAGAAGCCCAGAACAAAATACTGTTTTGAACCGCAAATGTACCCATAATCATTAAGATGATTTTTAAAGGTAATGTTGCTTCATAAGCACGATGTGCCCATAAACGGTGATAGCCAGCAGTAATACCGAGGCTACTAAAACCAAGAAGTACAATTAAACTAATCCACGCACCGGCGCTAAAATCGTGATGGTACGCATACAAAGGAATAGCAATGATTGCGACAATCGGTAAAAACACCAATGCAAAAACTGCGATCCAGTTAATTGGGGCTTTGGGTAGGGGAGCATTCATCTCCAACAGCACTCCTAGAACCTTAGAAGGTATAAATGAAACCTTAATCCATGTAAAAACTAGGGATTAAGACTTCATGATATTAGCACGAGCAAACAAATGTTCACTAGCATTATTGTACAGTTGTATTGTACTAAACAGTAACATAATAAAACATTGGCTAAATTCCTTAAGATGGAACTGATTTTGTCGTGAGACAGTGTAAAAAGTGAGTTAAGGGTTCTTTGAAAATAGTTGCTGATGAAGCACATCAAATAAAGTTGTAAAATTTAATATTAAATTAAAAATTTCAATATATTACAGATATTTCATCATCATTTTGGGGTAGTCCGTGATCAATCCTTGAATCCCTAAATCACGTAAATGTTTTGCTCGATCAAGTTGATTAACGGTCCAGACACTGACATTTAGATTTGCAGATCGTGTTGCATGAATGATCTCATCTGTTGCAAGTTGATTCATCCAACCGATTTGGCAACATTCAAGTTGAAGTGCTTGATCAATGGCTTGATATTGAATGTCAGTTTCAATGAGCAAACCACGTTTAAATTGAGAGCGCTGATTTTTTAAAGCTTGATGGATTTTGGGGTCAAAGCTGGTAATCACCGCAGAGTGTTCAAAGCCTTTGAGTTGCTGTTCTAGGCTCAGTGTGATTTTCTCAGCATCTGCTTGAGATTTAACGGCTTTCACTTCAACTTCGATATGTTCAAAGTTTTGAATCAGAGTCAGGGTCTGATCCAGCAGAGGCGTGGCTTCGATATTGTTCCAATCTGACCACGTCACAGCATGGTTGTACGCATGGAGATCTTCACGGCTACATTCATATACATGTTTTTGCTGACCTGAAGTGCGTACAAAATCATCATCATGCATGATAATCAAAGCATCGTCTTTGAGTTGACGAACATCAAACTCAACGGCGCGAATCCCTAATTTTTGAATATATTGAAATCCACCGAGGGTATTTTCAGGTGCTTCCCCACGCGCACCACGATGACCAATAATTTGCATACAACACCCTGATTTGACAGGGTGATCATAGCGCTGATTTATGAAGGAAATATGAGGGTTTTAAATCATATTTTTAATCAATAACGATTGTCATAACGACAAAGTCGATCATATATGAATAAATTTTATTAAAGATTAAATCGTATCGTTAATATTCTTCTGCCAGAGCACTTCAGAACCACCTTCAGCACGTTGTAAAGTCCGCGAGGCAACAAATAACCAATCCGATAAACGGTTTAAAAGTTGAAGTGATGTGGCTTGAATATTTTGATCTCGAGCATGAACAGTCATTAAGCTACGTTCTGCACGGCGACAGACTGAACGTGCTTGATGCGCATAGCTACATGCTAAAGAACCCGCAGGTAATATAAAGTCTTTAAGCATCGGTAAAGCTTCGTTCATTTGATCAATTTCATTTTCGAGAAATTCAACTGAAATAGGCAAGACCATGTTGTAGTTAGGAATACAAACTTCACCGCCTAAATCAAATAACCAGTGTTGAATCAGGCTGAGTGATTTGTCCCATTTGGCTTTATCTTCAATAGAACTCACAGCAATTTGTGAACGTAAAATCCCGATGCAAGAATTCAGCTCGTCCACATCACCGAGTGCATGGATACGAAGATCATCTTTAGGCACACGTGAACCATCGCCTAGACCTGTTGTGCCTGAGTCGCCTGTACGGGTATAAATTTTACTTAAACGGTGTCCCATGATTTGTCCTTATCATTCGTTCAATTTAAAAAGCTAATGTGATTCACATTAGCTTGTAAATGTTAAAACTAGTATTTAAATGTCACGCCTGTTGAAGCAAGTCGACCACCATTGACGTAATAAACTCCGTCAAAGCTACCATCGTACGCAGCCTTGTATTTCACATCGCCTACGTTTTGGATGTTACTAAACAGCTTAATATTCGGGTTGATGTTCCAATAACCGTGTAGATCTACCGTGGCATAGCCTGAAGTGGTTTCACTGGTTGACCAGTCTTTCGCTTTCGATTTAGCAATTAATGATGTACTTAAGCCATAGCTTTCATTTTGTAAGCCTATTGTAAATGTCAATGTTTGGCGAGGGCGACGAAGTAAGTCAGTGTCCTTGATCTCGTTGGTCGCTTTAATATAGTGGTAGCCAGCTTGTAAGAAGTAATCATCTATTTGCCATTTTGCCAAAGCTTCAGCCCCTTGCATGCGCGCTTTAGAAATATTATCCAATCCCCAAGGTGCAGTGTCGGCATAATCAATCAAGTGGTCGATATCGGTATGATAAAGTGACGCACCATATTTGAATTGATCATTCAGTTGGTGATCAAAGCCGATTTCATAGGACTGACTTTCTTCAGGCTTTAAATTTGGATTAGCAGATGAGCCATAGTATAAGTCATTTACAGTGGGGGCTTTGAAGGCTGTGCCTACATTGGCGTAAACACTAAAGTTGGGTTGGAACTGATAACGTAAACCCATTTGACCGACTGTGTGTGAACCAAATTTTTCATTATCTTCAACACGAATCCCGAGCTGAGTATTTACACGGTCAGACTCATATTGATGTTGTAGATAATATCCTGTGGTATCTAAATCTTGATGAAATGAACCCATTGTTTTTTGGGTATCAGTTTCTAGAGTCTTGTGGGTGGCACCTACGGTTAAATGTTGTTGAGCATTCAGTTGTTGCTTCAACATTAGTTCATATTCATCAGCAGTATAGGTGGTATTTTCAAAGCTCTTTAGCTGTTCTAGTTTGTCTTTGAAACGTGATATGCGCGCATCAGCGCGTAAGCTGTTATTCAACTGCGCGTAAGCTTTAAGATTGGTCACCGTATTTTTGAAGTCATGAGATTTCATTTCGTAGTCTGAAGTGACCCAACTAAAGGCTTCATATATCGAGTTGCCTTGGTTTTCATTGTGATCAAGGCTTAGACCATAATTTTCTTTTTCAATGCCGAATTTTGCTGAAAATCCTTTTTGATCATAAGCAGATTCTGTCGCGGTTTTAAGATCAGTAATAGGTGTGCCATCACTTTCTAAACGTTGCCCACGGATTTGCAGATAAGCATCATTATCAACAAGGTCAGCGCCAATCAGTGCTTTATAGGTGCTATTTTCACCGATTTCACCCGTTAAAAAAGCACCTGATTTTTCAGGCGTCTTGGTGATCACTTGAACAACACCGCCAATGGCATTCGTTCCATATAGAACAGAGGCAGGACCTTTTAACACTTCAATTTGCTTGAGATCAGTCGTGTCTAAAAAACTGAGAGAAGCCAAACCACTCGCATCATTGTTGAGTCTTACGCCGTCTCTAAGTACTAAAGTATGGTCTGAATCCGTTCCGCGCATAAAAATAGAGGTTTGTTGTCCAAATCCGCCCAGTTGCACCACATTTAATGCAGCTTCAGAGCGAAGTAAATCTGCAAGTTGAGCAATTGGAGACTGTTCAATGATTTTTTGATCAATAATAGAAATACGTGCAGGAACTTTTTCAATCGCTTGTTCAGAACGAGTAGCTGTAACAACCAATGTGTTGAGCTTAGTTTCAGCAACTGTTTGTTCTGCAAAGGAAGAAGTAGAAATTCCCATCGCAATCGCGATAGCACCCACAAGTGTTGTCGGTTTAAAAAGAGAAGACATGTTTTCGCTCCATACATTCACCCCACGTGAATGATTGAGTTAAAGAACACAACAAGCAGGTATCCGGACTTAAATGTGGTATTAGTTTTCAGCAATTGAACCCTAAATACTTACATTTCCACCTTCCCACATTTTTCAATGCAGTGGCGTAAATTCTCAGAATTGAGTGAGAAATTTAAAGAGAAATGTTTTTCATTTTACCGTTGCGGGGGCAGTGTTGGATTTTCACCAACTTCCCTAAAGCGAAGCTTAGACTTGTTGCAAGATGCGGGCAGTATAATGATTGTATGCCTTATAAACAATGAACATGAAGAATAATCAGGATGAACTTTACTCAAGTTAAAAAAATTGCTTTACAATGCTATGGCTAAGTATTTATGACGCCACATAAATCACATTAATATTGAGTTAGGTCAGAGCGATCAAATATGCGAACTCGTGCCAAAATCTGCGGAATCACACGTATTCAAGATGTACAGTCGGTTGTTCAAGCAGGCGCGGATGCGATTGGCTTTGTGTTCTTTCCGCCAAGCCCTCGAAACGTGACTATCGCACAAGCAAAAACGCTTTCCAAACATGCCCCTGCTTATGTTCAATTGGTCGGACTGTTTGTCAATGCATCATTGGAGCACATTCAAGCGACATTAGCAGAAGTCCCTTTGGATATTTTACAGTTTCATGGCGACGAATCTGCTGAAGAATGTCAGCGAATTGCAAAAGCAACAGGGCGTCGTTGGTACAAAGCCATTCAAGTGAAACCTGATTTAAATATTGTTGAGGCAGTTGAGCAATATCAACAAGCGGGCGCAAGTGCTATGCTTTTGGATGCTTGGCACCCGGAACTGAAAGGTGGGACAGGTCATTCATTTGACTGGTCGCAGTTCCCCAAAATGGATATTCCCCTCATTTTGGCAGGGGGATTAAACCCTGACAATATTGAAGACGCTATTAACACAACACAGGCTTTTGCTGTGGATGTGAGCGGAGGCGTAGAGTCCGCAAAAGGTATAAAAGACCAACAACTCATTGAAAAATTTATGCAAGGAGTCCATCGTGGATCAGCAAAATCAAAGTCATAACAGTCAAGTTGACTATACCCAATTCCCAGATCAAAACGGGCATTTCGGTATTCATGGCGGACGTTTTGTGTCAGAGACTCTTATGGCGGCTTTAGAGGATTTAGAAAAACTCTATTTTCGCATGAAAGATGACAAACAGTTTCTGGCAGAATTCGACCGTGACTTGGCTTACTATGTAGGTCGTCCAAGTCCTTTATATCATGCTGAACGATGGTCAAGAGAACTCGGTGGTGCTCAAATTTACTTAAAGCGTGAAGATCTCAATCATACGGGTTCACATAAAGTGAATAACACGATTGGTCAGGCACTTTTGGCGAAACTTTCAGGTAAAAAACGTATTATTGCGGAAACAGGCGCAGGTCAGCACGGCGTTGCGACTGCAACCATTGCAGCACGTTTGGGTCTTGAATGCGTTGTATTTATGGGCGCAGAAGACGTGAAACGTCAAGCGATGAACGTATATCGTATGCGCTTATTGGGTGCAACCGTTGTGCCTGTAGAAAGTGGCTCTAAAACTTTAAAAGATGCTATGAACGAAGCAATGCGTGATTGGGTCACAAATGTCGATTCGACCTACTATGTCATTGGTACTGTTGCAGGTCCACATCCGTATCCGCAATTGGTACGTGATTTCCAATCGATTATTGGACGTGAAGCGCGTAAACAAATCCAAGAGCAAGCAGGGCGTTTACCTGATGCACTCGTTGCATGTGTCGGTGGTGGTTCTAATGCAATGGGATTGTTCTATCCGTTCTTGAATGACCAAGACGTTAAAATGTATGGTGTTGAAGCTGCTGGTCATGGTATCGAAAGTGGTAAACATTCAGCACCACTCAATGCAGGTCATGTCGGTGTGCTTCATGGTAACCGTACATATTTGATGTCTGATGCCCAAGGTCAAATCATTGAAACACATTCAATTTCAGCAGGTTTGGATTATCCAGGTGTTGGACCTGAGCATAGTTTCTTAAAAGACATGAACCGTGTTGAATATGTGCCAATCAATGACAACGAAGCACTTCAAGGCTTCCGTGATTTGACCCATATCGAAGGAATTATTCCTGCGCTTGAAAGTTCACATGCAATGGCGTATGTAACCAAACTTGCGCCAACGATGTCTAAAGATCAGATCATTATTGCGACGGTTTCAGGTCGTGGTGATAAAGACTTAATGACCGTTGCACGTATTGATGGCGTGGAAATGGTTGATATGTAAATCTAAGCTTAGATTTAGAGTCGTCTTTTAAAAGCTCCATTCGTGGAGCTTTTTTATGGGCTAAATCATACACACAAAAACCATATAGAAAGAACAACAGACTATCGGGACAATACCCCACATTTAGAACAGATTAAATTGATAAGAATGACGTTTACCCATTTGGTTCGTGCAGAACAATTTCCAAATCGAATTCATTGGCAATACAGAGATACTTTTGCCGTATGCATTATTCCACTGATTTTATTGAATGGATATTTCTTAGAGCAGATTTTTGGTCACTCCGTGAATGTGGCAATCGGAGATACAGTATTCAGAGGGATATTGTTTATCATGGTTTGTACGCTGTATAAACCGATGTTGGTTGAGCATTGGCAAAAATATAAACAGGCATTTTGGCGCTCCAGCTTATTGGTGGTTATCGGTGGAATAATGCTTCAAGTCGTCATTTCTCTGACACGAAGTTTTCTACCGACTGCAACATCAGTAGAGAGTGGCCATCAATTTGATTCGAGTCAGATCGCTTTTATTAGTCTAATCATGATCAGTTTCGGGCCATTATTTACTGCACTTTTAGAAGATATTATTTTTCGTTATACCTTACTACAAAAATTATTTGTCAAACCGTGGCTCTGGCGTGTGGTTTTAGTCTTGATGAACTCGATTTTGTTTGGGTTGATTCACTATCATAATTTTGATGGAAATTTGGTCGCTACAGTCAGTTTTATGGCAGCAGGGCTTTTTTTGAATATCATTTACCTGTGGACACGTAATATTTGGCATGTGCTCCTCATTCACTTTGTCAATAATGCCGTATTATCGTTAGGGGCTTTGATCCTTTTGGACATTTTACAAAAGGTTAATGCTGTCTAATATTGAAAGCTCATTGGAGAGAAATATTATGCCTAGTTTGTTCATTGTCATGCTCGGTGGGCGTCATGCACGTGCCAATACAGAAGTTCATGATGTAGTTTTAGCAGTGGGTGATACTTTGGAAGACATTTACCCGCAGTTAAAAAATGCATGGTTTGGTGAGCAAAAGGGTTTACATATTGATGCATGGGCACAAATCAAAGGCGTAGAGTTTGAGGGGCAGAAGTATCAATTACAATTTACTGATGCTCAGCCGAATCAAGCATCACAAAAATTATATTTGATTAATTTGGGTGGTTATGATGCTAAAGAATTTGGAGAGCTACACCGCTATGTACTAGTGCTTGCTCAAAATGCCATGGTAGCAAAACAGAAAGGAAAAGCATATTTCGCTCAACATTGGCAAAAACAGCATACTGATCGCGTGCTCGATATCGATGATTGTATTGCCATTGATCATGTACATGGACGTTATGTGCAATTGGTCGAAGGTGAGTTTGAAGCTAACTATTGGGAAAATACTTATTTGGGTATTTAAAATTGATATACGTAAGTGCATTAAATTTAAAAGCGCTACTGATTAGAGAAATATAATGACTATTGATTTCAAAATTCTGTGTATACCTGAACTTCAGCTAGACCAATTATCTAAAAACCAAATTATCAATCTCCTTCGAATAAGCTTTCCTGATGAAAATTTTGATAACAAACATTATTTTAAACAATTACCCCATATAAGGATTTTATTGAAAAGTGATAAGGAGTTGATTGGGCAACTGGGCTTGGATTATCGCGTTATGACTTTAAATGAGCAGCCGATCTATGTTTTAGGTCTTATTGATCTGGCGATTCAGCCGCATTATCGTGGACAAGGTTATGCAAGAGCAATCATGATGTATTTAGAGAAATGGCTGCTAACTTTTAATCAAAATGTGGATTTTATTCTATTGTCTACAGAACAATATGCACTCTATGAAAAGTTTGGTTTTTTGCTTACTTCTCAAACAGTCACTTGGTTAACGGTAGATCAACATAAACAATTCGGACTCAAGACTGAATGGATTGATGACTGTTTAATGGTTAAGTCAGTTGGAGAGAAAAAATGGAATCATGGGGGGAAATTAGACTTGCTTGGCTATTGGTACTAATTGATCTTTTATAATATAAACAGATATCTACTTCTTTATAATTTATAACAGCTAAATTCTGATAATAAACATTATGATTTGTAAGCCTTATCAATAAAACAGTTATTAAATATGTAAAAAACGCATTTTCTTGATAGATCAATTAAGGCTATTCTGTTCGCCTTAATAATAGAAATTACTAGCCGTACGCCATGTATTTATATACTGATTTTGATCAGCAGTTGATCAACGAACGTGTTGCACAATTCCGTGACCAAACGGAACGTTATTTAGCAGGTAAGTTGACGGAAGATGAATACCGTCCACTACGCCTACAAAATGGTTTATACGTACAACGTTATGCACCAATGTTACGTGTCGCTGTCCCTTATGGTCTAATGAATTCAAACCAATTACGTAAAATTGCGTCTTTGGCAAAAGAGTACGACCGTGGTTATGCACATGTTTCGACACGTCAAAACATTCAGTTTAACTGGCCTGCGCTAGAAAATGTACCTGATATGTTGGCAGAGCTTGCTACTGTACAAATGCATGCCATTCAAACCTCAGGGAACTGTATTCGTAATACAACAACGGACCAATATGCAGGTGTAGTTGCTGGTGAAATTGCAGATCCACGTCCGACCTGTGAATTAATCCGTCAGTGGTCTACATTCCACCCAGAGTTCGCATTTCTACCACGTAAGTTCAAAATTGCAGTGTCTGCACTTGAAGAAACAGATCGTGCTGCGACTTCATTCCACGACATCGGTGTTTATATCGTTCGTAATGAAGCTGGCGAAATGGGCTATAAAATCAAAGTGGGTGGTGGCTTAGGTCGTACACCAATTATTGGTAGCTTTATTCGTGACTTCTTACCACGTGAAGATCTCATTGCGTATTTAGAGGCGGTACTTCGTGTATATAACTTACATGGTCGCCGTGACAATAAATACAAAGCACGTATTAAGATTTTAGTAAAAGCTTTAACGCCTGCAGTCTTTGCTGAAAAAGTTGAAGCAGAATTTGTACATACAGTTCAAACTTTGAAAATTCAGCCTGAAATTTTGAAAAAATTAGACGAAGAATTTACGCCGTTTGATTATCAAGATTATGCAGATGAAGATTTCTCTACTCAGTTTGCAGAACATCCAAAATTCAAACAATGGTTTAATATCAACACCAATGCACACAAAGTTAAAGGCTATCGTATTGTGACGATTTCACTGAAACGTGCAGGTATTGCACCGGGTGATATGACCACTGAAGAAATGAATTTGATTGCAGATCTTGCAGATCAATACACATTCGGTGAACTTCGTACCACACATGAACAAAATATTTCGCTTGTCGATGTACCACAAAAAGATTTGTTTGCAGTCTGGCAAACGCTTGAAGCAAATAACTTGGCACGCGCACATATTGGTTTTATTACCGATATCATTTGCTGTCCAGGTGGGGATTTCTGTTCATTGGCAAATGCGAAATCTATTCCAATTTCTGAAGCGATTTCACGCCGTTTTGATGATCTAGATACGATTTACAACTTAGGTAAATTAGATCTAAACATCTCAGGTTGTATGAACGCGTGTGGTCATCACCATGTCGGTAATATTGGTATTTTAGGTGTCGATAAAAAAGGCGCAGAATTCTACCAAATTACACTAGGTGGTAATGCAGATCACGATGCTTCAATTGGTGATATTTTAGGGCCATCTTTTGCGGCTGATCGTATACCTGACGTTGTAGAAGAGATTTTGAATACTTATCTTGATTTACGTCAAGAAGGTGAAGAGTTTGTAGAAACATATCGTCGTGTTGGTATTCAACCGTTTAAGGAGCGTGCATATGCTTAGTACCGCACTTCAAGTGCTCGCAAAAGACGGCACTGTGACTGATAACACTTACCAAATCATTGGTGAAGATGGTGTGTTGCCGCAAGGTGATGTTGTTTTAACAGTAGAGCAGTTAGATCAACTTGCAAATGTATCAGGTAAAAAAGCATTGTACTTAACTGTTGATGCTTCTCCTGAAACCAACGAATTTCCATTAGATCAGCTAGATGCAATCTTTATTGAGTTTGCAGGTTTTAATGATGGTCGTGGTTATTCATTTGCAGCGCTGCTTCGTCGCCAAGGTTATCAAGGTGAACTTCGTGCAACAGGTGATGTGTTCAAAGACGTGTTGAACTATATGAAGCGCGCAGGTTTCGATACTTTCGTGATTAAAGAAGGTAAAGATATTGTTGAGGCTGCTGCGGGTTTAGGTGATTTCACTAACCCATATCAGGCATCTACCGCAGTTGATAAAGCCAATTATCAAACAGGTGCTTAAACTGATCAAAATAAAAAGCCTGCTGAACGCAGGCTTTTTATTTAATGTATTCAATTGGCATTTACATCTATGCACCTCATTCGCTTTAAATAAATGTGATGTGTTGTAATATAAGCAATGCAATGTTGATCGTTATTGGTGCAACATAGAATTACCTTTCAATTCCCTTTAATTTACTCAGTGATACAGTGGTTATGCAAAATTCGATTCGTATTGGTATTGTCGGCTACGGCAACCTTGGTCGTGGCGTTGAAACGTCTATCCAAAAAAACCCAGATTTACAGCTCATCGGTATTTTTACTCGTCGTGCACCAGAAACAGTTTCCCCTTGTTTTGCGACGACTTCTGTATTTCATATGGATACGCTTGCAGAGTTCCAAGATAAAATTGATGTTTTGATTTTATGTGGCGGCTCTAAAGATGATTTGCCAAAGCAAACACCTGAACTAGCAAGCCAATTTAATACTGTAGATAGCTTCGATACGCATGCACGTATTCCTGAATTCTTTGATGCCGTAAATGCACCAGCACTTGCAAACAAGAAGACAGCCATGATTTCGATTGGTTGGGATCCTGGTATGTTCTCAATCAACCGTTTATTCGGTGAAGCACTTCTTCCAGATGGTGAAACTTACACATTCTGGGGTAAAGGTTTGAGTCAGGGTCACTCAGATGCGATTCGTCGTGTAGATGGCGTCAAAGCAGGCGTTCAATATACCATTCCATCAACTGATGCAATTGAAAAAGTACGTAGCGGTTCTCGCCCACAATTAAGCACAAAAGATAAGCATACACGTGAATGTTATGTCGTACTTGCAGAGGGTGCTGATGCGAAAGCCGTTGAACAAGCCATCGTCACCATGCCTGACTACTTTGCTGACTACAATACAACCGTGAACTTTATTGATGAAGAAACGCTTGCTAAAGAACACAACAGCATGCCTCATGGCGGTTTCGTGATTCGTAGTGGTAATAGCAGTGCTGAGCACAATCAAGTTGTTGAGTTTTCATTGAAGCTTGATAGCAACCCTGAATTTACCGCAAGTGTTCTAGTGGCTTATGCACGTGCTTGTCATCGTATGAACCAAATGGGTCAATACGGTGCTAAGACAGCATTTGATGTTGCACCAGGTTTATTGTCCATGAAATCACCAGAACAACTTCGTAAAGAGCTTCTCTAAGCCTCTAGTGATTTGAACATTAAACATTATAAGTTATTAAAAAAGGCGAATCATCCATTCGCCTTTTTGTATGTCTTATTCATTGATCTGAAGGAACTGATCGCTAGTGAATCAAAGCAACTCAGGCTAAACTTCACCCATGATTGTCACAATGAAAATAACCATGTCTTTTTTAATGGAAAAAATAAATCCAGGAATCATTTGGTTAATGATCGCAATAGCAACCGATGTGCTTTCTACCTTTTATTCGGCGAAGGGTAATGGTCTAGTGAACAAGGCTGATCAAGGCATTGCGTTGATCCTTTATATTGTTTCTTTTGCCTGTGCAGCCTATGCCTTAAAGTTTATGCAGGCCGGTATTCTTTATGTTTTATGGTCTGGGATTGGTGTGATTGCGACAGCATTTTTAGCGAAAGCTTTTCTTGGACAAAATATTGATATTGCAGGGTGGATTGGTATTGGATTTATCACCATCGGGCTGATTATTATTGCTCAATTTTCAAATATCGATGTTTAGATTAAATCAATTTCGACTTATTCAAGCTGACAATCGAGCATCCATTGAATGCCAAATTGATCTCTAAAAAAACCATTGATTACATTCCAAAAGGTTTTTAAAACGCATTTCAATTGGTCTATTTTGAGACAAGACGGTAAATATTCTATAAGCTGCTGATTGCTCATTTTGGTTGAATTTAATAGAAATATAATAATTGTTTGCTTGAATCTAGGATATCTACCTGTAGTGAGATATCGGCATAAAAAGGCTAGATGCCCAATGCTTTATCAAAACTTTTTGATGAACTTTAAATGTAACTTCCTTTGCCTTAAAGATTAAAATAATGATTGAGCTATTTTATTACTATAGCTGGGCTAATTTAACAATTGTGTCTCCAAATTTTAATGAAAAGATAGCTGAATAAATTGAATGTGGTTTTTTAAGAAGTTAGAATTAAAAAAAGCCTTCCAAGACCGGAAGGCTTTTCATAGGGCATGACTTTATAACTTAATTTTCTAAACAGGCTTCAAATTATATAATTTCAATCGCCACAGCAGTTGCTTCACCACCACCGATACACAGCGCGGCAATCCCTTTTGTACCGCCAGTACGTTTCAAGGCATGAATCAAGGTTAAAATAATACGCGAACCTGTTGAGCCCACTGGGTGACCCAAAGCACAAGCACCGCCATTGATATTGACTTTTTCAGCATCTAGACCAAATTCATCCATCGGACACATGGTTACCATGGCAAAAGCTTCATTGATTTCCCAAAGATCGACATCTTCGACTTTCCAACCAGACTTATCTAAGACTTTTTGAATTGCACCGACAGGTGCAATGGTAAATTCAGATGGATGTTGTGAGTTTGATGCGTAAGCAACAATCTTAGCAAGAGGAGCTAAACCTTTAGTTTTCGCTTGTTCTGCTGATGTTAAAACTAGAGCAGATGCACCATCAGAAATTGAACTCGCATTAGCAGCGGTAATGGTACCGTCCTTAGCGAAAGCAGGGCGCAAGCTTGGAATTTTATCGATATTGGCATTAAAAGGTTGTTCATCTTTATCTACAACAACATCACCATTACGAGATGAAACGGTCACAGCAACGATTTCATCAGCAAAATAACCTTCATTAATTGCCGTTTTAGCACGCTCTAAAGAACGGATTGCAAAAGCATCCATCTGTTCGCGTGTGTAGCCTTTGGTATTCGCCATATCTTGTGCAAATGAACCCATTAGGCGACCTGTTTCAGCATCTTCTAAACCGTCTAGGAACATATGATCTTTAATCTCACCATGTCCCATGCGGAAACCACCACGTGCCTTAGGTAACACATAAGGTGCATTGGTCATGGATTCCATGCCACCAGCAACGACAAAGTTTGCCGAACCTGCTTTGATCATATCGGCAGCTTGCATGACAGCTTTCATGCCCGAACCACATAATTTGTTAATGGTCACCGCACCGGTAGTATCAGGTAAGCCTGCTTGACGCATGGCTTGACGAGCTGGACCTTGTTTTAAACCTGCTGGAAGTACACAGCCCATAATCACTTCTTCGATGTCTGTGGGTTGTAAACCAGCGCGAGCAACAGCCTCTTTAATGGTTACTGCACCAAGCTCAGGTGCTGTAAGTCCAGATAAGCTACCCTGAAAGCCACCCATTGCTGTACGAGCGCCATTTACGATTACGATTTCAGTCATTGTTGTACTTCCATTATTGTATTTGCATGTTGTATTCAAAACTTTATAACCTAAGCAGTATATTGAAAATTTAGGAAGAGTGAAGCATCACTAGGTATTTTTGACTAATCAGTATTGTACGTTAATCAACATCTATTACTGGGCTCAGTTCTCACATGTCCCATTTGGTTGACCACATAGCGAGTATTGTTTTGAGTTGTTTTTAAACTGCAATAATGAAAACTGCCTTGAGATCCACGAGGTAGTCCAGTATCTCCCATAAATGTTATAGTCTTTACATTTACAGCACCGCCAACCCATTTAAGATTGCCATACTTGAAGTTGGTTTTAAGCTTTTGATGAATCATTTCATTTGTATCGAATATCTTATTATTGTTTTGATCTGTAAAAATAAGGATTCCTTTATCCCATTGGTTATCAGCACAACTGTTCAAGTTCTCTGAAGAACAAATGACAATTCGCTGATGCTGTATTACCGCTAGATTTTTGGATAATTGTGTAACGTTACGAATCAAAGAGATTAACTGATTGTGCTCTTGACGCTCCATAAATGTATGGTATGAGGGTAGGGCAATACTGATAATAATGGCTAAAACAGCAATAGTTACAACAAGTTCAATCAGTGTGAAAGCATTTTCTTTACAAATTAGATACATTGGTTATACTTCTTCTGTTTATTAATTGTCTGATTTTTAAAATTTTTGATAAATTTAAAAGGTTTAAAGCCAACATTATAAAAAATGATTACTATCATTTCTTAATGCTGTTAAAATACTGAGAATGGAAAGATAAGTTATTCTCAAGGTCAAATTGAGTAAAAAATTACCGAATTACAACGGAAATTGTAAGTAATTTTGTCAATAATTTACTTGATTAAAGTAATCAAGCACTTGGAATTGTCTTCAAGTGTTTGTATGATTCAACGTGAGTAGCTTAAAAAAAATACTGGGGTATAAAAAAGCCTATCTCAGGAAGCCATACAATTTTAGGCTGAGCTTGAAAAACAATTGTTATCTCTGGAGGATATCCATGAAATTGAGTCGTATCGCACTTGCTATGCTTGTTGCTGCACCTTTAGCTGCTGCAAACGCTGGCGTAACTGTTACACCGTTAATGGTTGGTTACACGTTCCAAGACACTGCGCATAATAATAGCTATGAAGATCATCTTTATGGCGAGGCTGCTGAACTTCAAGACGATTTATTCGTTGGTGCTGCGCTTGGTATCGAATTAACTCCATGGTTAGGTTTCGAAGCTGAATATAACCAAGTTAAAGGTGATATTGAGACTGATACTGCTAACTTTGGTGAATACAAGCAAACTCAAATCAATGGTAACTTCTACGCTACTTCTGATTTGATCACTAAAAACTATGACAGCAAAGTTAAGCCATATGTATTATTAGGTGCTGGTCACTATAAATACGAATATGATGGCTCTTTCGGTGATCTTAAAGATGACGAAGGTACTTTAGGTAATGCAGGTGTAGGTGCTTTTTGGCGCTTAAACGATGCTTTGTCTCTACGTACTGAAGCTCGTGCTACTTACAACATCGATGAAGATTTCTGGAACTACACAGCTTTAGCTGGTCTTAACGTAGTTCTTGGTGGTCACTTGAAACCTGCTGCTAATGTAGTAGAAGTTGCTCCAGTAGAACCAGCTCCAGCTCCTGTTCAACAACCTGTTAAACAACTTGTTGAAGACTTGAACATGGAATTACGTGTGTTCTTTGATACAAACAAATCAAACATCAAAGATCAATACAAACCAGAAATCGCTAAAGTAGCTGAAAAATTATCTGAATACCCGAATGCGACTGCTCGTATTGAAGGTCATACAGATAACACTGGTCCACGTGCGTTGAACGAACGTTTATCTTTAGCTCGTGCTAACTCTGTTAAGTCTGCACTTGTAAGCGAATACAACGTTGATGCTGCTCGTTTGTCTACTCAAGGTTTTGCTTGGGATCAACCGATTGCTGACAACAAAACTAAAGAAGGTCGTGCTATGAACCGTCGTGTATTCGCGACTATTTCTGGTAGCCGTACTGTAACAGCTCAATAATTTGAGATCTTTTTCTTGATAAAAAACGACTCTTCGGAGTCGTTTTTTTTTAATAAAAGTAGAGGGTTTAGCTACTGGGATATTTATATAAAATGAGTTATTCTAATTTAAACCATTAAAATTGAATTTAAAAAATTTAAACAATAAGGGTCTATCCTATGATAAAAATGCAAAAATTAATTTTAATAGCAATAGTTAGTAGTGGTTTATTGGTTGGTTGTTCAACGACGAAAGTTAATGATACTATTCAAACTCAAGAAGTCGCTTCACAAAAAATACTCAATGAACTGAAGAATGGCGTATCTATTTATTTTGATACCAACTCAAGTGAAATTGAATCCAAATATCAAATTTATTTGATCACGGCAGCAAAAAGTTTGGCACAGAATCAAAATTTTGTACTTGAATTGGAAGGTCATACGGATAGCAGTGGTAAAGTTTCGACGAATCGTCGTGTTTCATTAGAGCGTGCCAATTCAATCCGTAATACATTGATCATGAATCATGGTGTTAACCCTAATCAGGTGAAAGCATTTGGTGTTGGTTCTTCTAAGCCAATTGATACAAATGCAACTCCTGAAGGCCGTGCAAATAACCGCCGAGTGAGTGCGACTTTAAAAATTCAATAAATAATTAAAAGTAATTTATAAAAAACCATAACTTTAAGTTATGGTTTTTTATCCTGTGTTTTTTGCAGTGTTAACCCTTGATACACAATACTTGTTTTAAGGTGTGAACAACTTCGATTAAATCATTTTGACATGCTATCACTTCATGGATGTCTTTATAAGCACTCGGAATTTCATCCACAACACCTTTATCCTTACGACATTCGACGCCTTCCGTTTGAGTAATTAAGTCTTGTTGATTAAAGAGTAGTTTTGCTTTACTCCGACTCATTTTACGCCCTGCACCATGCGAACATGAGCAGAAGGATTCGGGATTGCCTTTCCCTTTGACAATAAATGAGGCTGCGCCCATTGAGCCAGGTATAATGCCATATTCATCAAGCCCTGCACGAATCGCACCTTTACGTATGACAAAAACGTATTCACCATAGTGAAACTCTTTTTGCACATAATTATGATGACAATTGATCGCTTCTTTGGTCATTTGGAAGCTAGGTAATAAGGGGCGAATTGCTTCTAAAATTAAGCGCATTATTTCTCGTCTATTTTCATATGCGTATTCTTGTGCCCATTCGACGGCTTCCACATAGTCATCAAAGCTAGAGGAGCCTTCAGCAAAATAGCTTAGGTCCTTATCAGGAACATGTCCAAAGCGATGTTGAGCTTCTTTTTTGGCACGTTCGATAAAGTAGGTTCCAATGACATTGCCTAAACCACGACTGCCTGAATGGAGCATAATCCAAACATCTTGATTTTCATCCAAACATAGTTCAATAAAATGATTGCCACCGCCGAGTGTGCCTAATTGTTTATGCCATGTGGTATCGAAACTCCGTAGCATGCGTTTTAGACCAGGATGTTTATCTGTAATGGTTTTTAATCGCTTCTCTAAAGGTGATAAGGTGGATGCTTTGGCCTTGACTTGCTTATGCATTTCAAAACCGACGGGGACTTTACGCTCAATTGCATTCCTCAATGCACTGAGTTGATCAGGCAGTTGCGAGGCTTTTAAGCTTAAGCGTAAAGCATTCATGCCACATCCGATATCAACTCCAACTGCTGCAGGAATGATTGCATTTTTGGTCGGAATGACACTGCCTACTGTTGCACCTTTTCCGACATGTACATCTGGCATGACTGCGATATGTGAATGGATAAATTCAAGTTGAGACATTTTATTCAGTTGATTTAAACTTTCTTGGTCAATGTCATCGGTATATATTTTTACTGGAACGCCATATTCTGCTTTAGCGTTCAAAATTTTTTTATGCCCATAAGATTTCTCTTGATTAGTAATGAATTACATGTCCATGTATAAATTTTAGATACAAAAAACCTAGCGAATGCGCTAGGTTGTATTTTTGCATTCGGACACCTTTGATCAGGCAGTGTCCGTGAGTAGACGTCGGCTGATCGTTTTAAGAATTATTTTCCAGTATGTACATGACGTTCTCCTCTCTATATTTTAAAATTCACTAAGCGAGTTGCTTCGTGATTGGCTATATTATCGGCAAAAAATAAAAAGTCAAATAAGAAACAGCCCGAAGGCTGTTTTTTATGAGTTAATCATCTTTTCCGATACTTAAGGGTAGGACATCCATTTCGTCGTATTTGACCAGTTTAGATTTTCTTTTTAATTTGTAACCGATCCAGATTGCAAAGAATAAGAAAATACCAATATAGGTTGAAAGCACAGCTAACCATTCACCTTTTAATACAGCTTGATAGTTCTGACCTAATACCACAATGGCACAGAGAATAAATGCAAACCATGGGGCAAATGGGAAGAATTTAGCACGATAAGCAAGATCTTCAAGTTTGTAGCCTTGAGCTAAGTAACCTTTACGGAAGCGATAGTGCGATATTGCAATACCAAGCCACACAATAAAGCCACACATACCAGACATATTAAGAAGCCAGTTAAAGACTTGCTCCTCACCGATGAACGTCGTCAAGAAGCACAGTGCTGCAATTGCCGTTGTTGCATACAAGGCATTCATTGGAACACCGCGTGTATCTAACTTAGAGAATACTTTAGGTGCACTACCATTTCGAGCCATGTCAAATAACATACGTGTCGATGAGTACATGCCTGAGTTACCAGCAGATAATATCGCAGTCAAGATTACAGCGTTCATTACACTTGCAGCAAATGCAAAGCCAGCTTGTTCATAGAGAAGGGTAAACGGTGATAGGGCAATATTTTCATCAGATGCTGCTTGCAAAAGGCGTGGATCGTCATAAGCAATCAATGTGCCGATAATAAAGATACATACGATATAGAACAATAGGATGCGCCAAAAGATTTGCTTGATGGCAATTGGAATGGTTTTCTTCGGATCTTTAGATTCACCAGCCGCGACACCCACCATCTCGGTTCCTTGGAACGAGAATCCTGCAATCATCGCAACACCAATGAGCGCTGATAGTCCACCAACAAAAGGTGCTTCACCCTTGGTCCAGTTTGCAAAAGTGGCCACTTCTGGGGTCATCATAATTTTAACAATCATGATTATGCCGATGATAATGAATAAGATGATGGCAAGGACTTTAATCAGCGAGAAGAAAAATTCGCTCTCACCAAAACCTTTTACAGTTAAAGCATTAATCCCAAAAACGACTGCCAGAAATATTGCACTCCAATAAAAGCCAGGAATGTCAGGAAACCAAAATTTCATGATGAACTGTACAGCAACCAATTCAAATGCAACGGTAATTGCCCAGTTATACCAATAGTTCCAACCAAGCGCAAAACCAAAACCATTTGATACGTATTTTGTACCGTAGGTAAAGAATGCACCTGAAGTTGGATTATGCGTTGCTAATTCACCTAGGCTGGTCATCAAGAAATAAATCATGACACCGATAAGAGCATAAGCCAGTAAAGCACCACCTGGCCCTGCATTGGCAATGGTTGCACCAGATGCAAGGAATAAACCTGTACCGATCGAACCACCAATGGCGATCATATTCAGATGGCGTGCACCAAGCTTTCGCTTAAGCTGCTGTGTTTGAACGTTTTCGCTCATTGAAGTTCCTTATGATTTTTTTTGCGTGTTCGCGAATAACACTTTAAAGCCTTGTTGATCAGCTTTAATTGTACATTGACCAAAATTTTGTTCGATCAAAATCGGATAATTTAAAAAGCGATTTGCAACTAACCAGAGTTCACCACCTGATTTTAAATGGCGGCGCGCGGTTTTACATAAATTTTCACTGGTATTGTAATCTGTCTTGATCCCTTGATGGAATGGGGGATTGCTGACGATTGCGTGTAAAAATAGAGGTGCGTCTTCAATACCAGTCACTGCTTTAATCTCAAGTCGTTCTGGTAAAAGGTTATTTTTATCAAATGTCATACGCGTTGAAGCGAGTGCAAATGCATCGACATCCATCGCAAAAATACGATTTTCCGGATTAATCTTGGCAAGATAAGCACTAATCACACCTGCACCACAACCAAAATCAGCAATTTTACCCGCAGTGACTTGAGATAAATAAGGAAGTAGAACGGCTGTACCCACATCTAGACTCTTCTGGCTAAACACGCCAGGCAGGGCACAAATGGTCAGTTCACCATTTGGCGTAGTGACGGTGTATTGCATTGCCCATTCTTCAAGCGTTTTAGCAGTCACAGTTTTTTCAATGGTCATCTGCCACATTTGACAATGGCGTGCGCTGTCTAATTTTAGTGCAGGACCATAAGGTTGTAGTTGTTTGGCTGCACGCTCAACTCCACCTTTTTTCTCACCAACTAAAAATATAAATGCACCCGCAGCTAAGCGACTGATGACATTGTGTAAAACATAATTCAATAATTCTTTAGACTTGGGGACAAAAATGATTGCTTGATCAAATCCTTGCTCAGGTACGTCGACACCAAAATGAACATTGGCTTGTTGATTTTGAAAAAACTGGTATTCGTTGAAATTCCACGTCCAGAAGATCGGTTCGATGTCTTTGTCTAAATTCGAAACTAAATCATCTGTAGGTGCATTCACCAATAATACTCGACCAGAAAGATATTCGTGTTGTCGAATGACAACTTCACTTCTTGGATCCATTTTGTCTCTCTATATAACAAAATTGCCCAGACAATGCTGGGCAATGTTAAAACTGAAATGAAATTATTTCTTCGTCTCTGGAAGAATAATATTGAGTAACAATGCTGCAATACCACCTGTCGCAACACCAGAACTAAAGATGTTGCGGAACAATTCAGGCATATGTGCCAAAATATCAGGAACTTGAGCAACACCTAAGCCTAAACCTAGAGAAATAGCAATAATGAGCAAAGCACGGCGGTCAAGATTAACGCCAGAGAGGATGTTAATTCCTGATGCAGCGACTGCGCCAAACATCACCATCACAGCACCGCCAAGTACAGCTTGTGGTACAGCTTGAATGACAGCAGCGACCGCAGGAAGTAGACCTAAAATCACTAAAAGAGCTGCAACCCAAATACCTACATAACGACTTGCGATCCCTGTAAGTTGAATCACCCCGTTGTTTTGTGCAAATACAGAACTTGGAAACGTATTAAAAAGCCCTGCGAGCAATGAGTTCGCACCGTTTACCAACACACCACCTTTGATTCGTTGCATCCACTTTGGACCGTCAACAGGTTCATTGGAGAGTTTAGAGGTTGCAGTGACATCACCGATGGCTTCGAGCGAAGTCACCAGGTAGATAAATGCCATTGGAATAAATAAGCTCCAAGAGAAATCTAAACCAAAGTGCATCGGACTTGGGATTTGAATCAAGGGTGCATCTTTTAAGCTCGAGAAATCTAAGTATCCCATAACACCAGCGAGTGCATAACCGACTATTAATGCAATCAGAATCGCTGAACTCTTAATCCACACGATTTTGAAGCGATTTAAAATAATAATTAAAGCCAATACCGTACATGACATGATGAGGTTGTCTGCATTCGCAAACGTACCATCCTTCATCGCACCATAACCGCCACCCATACTGGTTAAACCGACTTTAATTAAAGTTAATCCAATCAGTAAAACGACAATACCTGTAACCAATGGGGTAATGAGTTTTTTGATCCAAGGAAGAATTTGCGATACACCCATTTCAATAAATGAGCCTGCAATCACCACACCAAAAATGGCAGCCATCACAGATTCAACAGGCGTGCCTGCTGCAACCATGGCTGAACCAATACCAATAATTGGGCCAATAAAGTTGAAACTCGTTCCTTGTACAATGAGTAGGCCTGCACCAAAAGGACCGACACGTTTACATTGTAGAAAGGTTGCAATCCCTGAGATCACCAATGACATTGAAAGAATCATGTTGGTGTCTTCTTTTGATACACCGAGTGCCAAACAAATCAGTAGGCCAGGGGTAACAATAGGGACGATAATGGCAAGTAAGTGTTGAAATGCGGCTAAAAATGCAACAAAAGGTTTCGGGCGATCATTTAGACCATAGACCAGATCTAACTGATCTTTTTGCTCTGGAGACGTGTTTAAATCAGACATGAATCATCAGTGGATTGGCAGGATGGCGCTATTCTAATCGAGATAAACGGCTTTATAAAACCAAATGTCATAGATTTGTCAAAAAAAATCGACATTGTCAATAAACTGTCACTACTAAAAGCTGAGTTTTTTCTGTATAATTTGCCCTCAAATTAAATACGCATTGAATATACATGTCAGATATTAAAACTCTCCGTAACATCGCCATTATTGCGCACGTCGATCATGGTAAAACAACTCTTGTAGACAAACTTTTGCAGCAATCAGGTGCTCTCGGCGATCGCGCGGGTGAGATCGAGCGTGTGATGGATTCGGGCGCTATTGAAAGCGAACGTGGTATTACCATTCTTGCAAAAAACACTGCAATTAAGTGGACTGATGCACGTACGAATACTGAATACCGCATTAACATTGTGGACACCCCAGGACATGCTGACTTCGGTGGTGAAGTTGAACGTGTAATGTCGATGGTTGACTGCGTACTTCTTCTTGTCGATTCTCAAGAAGGTCCTATGCCACAAACTCGTTTCGTAACGCAAAAAGCGTTCGCACGTGGTTTGAAACCAATCGTTATTATTAACAAAGTAGACAAGCCAAGCGCGCGTCCAGATTGGGTCATTGACCAAGTTTTCGATTTGTTTGATAACTTAGGTGGTTCTGACGAACAGTTAGACTTCCCAATCGTTTATGCATCTGGTCTTCGTGGTGTTGCTGGTCCTTCTCCAGAAGAATTAGCTGAAGATATGACGCCATTGTTCCAAACAATCGTTGATATCGTTGAGCCACCAAAAGTTGACGTTGACGGCCCGTTCCAAATGCAAGTGTCTTCACTTGACTATAACAGCTTCGTTGGTGTTATCGGTATTGGTCGTATCCAACGTGGTTCAGTAAAATTGAACACACAAGTGACTGTGATCGACAAAGAAGGTAAAACACGTAACGGTCGTATCTTAAAAATCATGGGTTACCATGGTCTAGATCGCGTTGATATTGAAGAAGCAAATGCAGGTGATATCGTATGTATTACAGGTATCGATGCGCTTAACATTTCTGACACGATTTGTGATCCTAAAAATGTTGAAGCACTTCCACCGCTTTCTGTAGATGAACCTACAGTAACCATGACTTTCCAAGTAAACAACTCACCGTTTGCGGGTAAAGAAGGTAAATTCGTGACTTCACGTAATATCCGTGAGCGTCTAGATCGCGAATTGATCCATAACGTAGCATTACGTGTTGAAGACACAGATTCTCCAGACCGTTTCAAAGTATCTGGTCGTGGTGAACTTCACCTTTCAGTTCTGATTGAAAACATGCGTCGTGAAGGTTTCGAAATGGGCGTATCTCGTCCACAAGTAATCTTGAAAGAAGTTGACGGTGTTAAACAAGAACCATATGAAAACGTAACCTTTGACGTTGAAGAACAACACCAAGGTTCTGTTATGGAACAAATGGGTCACCGTAAAGGCGAAATGACCAATATGGAAGTTGACGGTAAAGGCCGTATCCGTATTGAAGCAACTGTTCCTTCACGTGGCTTAATTGGTTTCCGTTCTGAATTCTTGACCATGACTTCTGGTACAGGGATCATGACGTCTAGCTTCTCGCATTACGGTCCAATGAAACAAGGTACTGTTGCGAAACGTCAAAACGGTGTATTGATTTCTATGGTTCAAGGGACTTGCTTGGGCTATGCATTGTTTACACTGCAAGACCGTGGTCGTCTATTCGCTAAACCTCAGTTAGAAGTTTACGAAGGTATGATCATTGGTATTAACTCACGTTCTGACGATATGACTGTTAACCCAACTAAGGCAAAACAGTTAACCAACGTACGTGCATCTGGTACTGATGAAGCACTAACACTTGTTCCTGCAATCGAATACACGCTTGAACAAGCACTAGAATTCATTGAAGATGATGAACTCGTTGAAGTAACACCGAAGTCAATCCGTATCCGTAAGCGTTACTTGACTGAAAACGAACGTAAACGTAACCGTTCTGGTAAATAATTTCCCTGTATAGGTGAATCATTTGCTTAAAAACCGCTAACGAATGTTAGCGGTTTTTTTTTGACTGCAATTTTTGGCTAGGAGTTTTTACGATCAACTTGTACGAGATCAGACGAATTGAAAGGTATTGAAATTTGCAGTCAAACAAAACTATTGGACGATTTGAATTTAAGAGCTCAATAAAAACTGGGTGTCTAGAGAGCAAAATATTCAATGTTGGGCTGTTATGATCATTTAGAGAGGTCAAATTGTAGTTTGATGCATTGAAATGCATACATAAAGCACATTTAATTGTGTATTTTGATAAATGGATATTGGTTTTTTAAAAAAAACGAGTAAATTAGTCGGAAATGTAGAAAGTAGATTAATCTAAACTACGTCCTATAATAAAATAATCACATATTTGGAGTATTTAATGAGCATTGTTCAAGAATTTAAAGAATTTGCTGTGAAAGGCAATATGATGGATTTAGCTATTGGTGTCATCATTGGTGGTGCTTTTGGTAAAATCATTGATTCATTGGTTAAAGACATTATTATGCCTTTAATCACTGTGATCACAGGCGGTGGTGTTGATTTCACTCAAAAGTTCTTTGTGTTGGGAGATAATCCAAATAATTTAACGTCTCTAGATGAGCTAACCAAAGCTGGTGTGAATGTTTTAACCTATGGTAGTTTCTTAACCGTCTTCTTAAACTTTCTGATTCTGGCATGGGTGGTGTTCTTATTGGTTAAAGTGTTGAACCGCGTTCGTAAAACTGAAGAAGCAGCACCAGCAGCAACCCCTGAGGATATTGCATTATTACGTGAAATTCGTGATGAATTAAAACGTAAAGGTTAATTGATTTAATCCATAAAACGGCGCATCTAGCGCCGTTTTTTATGTCTTAAATCTAACCTAACAAAACAGATGTTTAGGATTTGAGATTGTAAATGACTTCAAATGTAGAGGATTAATCCATTCGAAATTTAATTTCTAAAAGGTGCCAACCAAACTGACTTTTGATTGGGCCATGTAGTTCACGCTCAGGTAGGGTGAAAACGGCTTTATCAATCGGTGTGACGAGTTGTCCTTTTTTAATCTCGCCCAATTCCCCCCCTTTTTTACTAGAAGGACAGGTCGAATGTTGTTTTGCTATCTTTGCAAAGTCTGAACCTGCTTTGATTTTTTTCTTCAGTTGTTCGCATAACTCTTTGTCTTTAACCAAAATATGTCGAACGATGGCAGATTTCATGCTTTGCTTCCTTTGGGAGATTTCTTCACAGCTATTTTAACCTTTTTGAGTGGTTGGCACTGTGGACAGAATACAGAAGCGCGTTGACCCAGTTTTAGGTTTTCTAAAGTGGTTTCGCAGTTGACACACATTTCACCTGAACGACCATATGCCAATAAGGTTTGTTGGAAATAACCATTTTCACCCATCGCATTGGTATAGTCACGTAGTGTCGAACCACCTAAGTCTATCGCCTGTTTGAGAATCCGTTTTACTTCAATGACCAATTTTTCAATTTGATCTCGACTCAAACTCGAAGCAGGTTGTGCGGGATGAATACCTAAATTGAATAGGCTTTCAGTGGCATAGATATTCCCCACACCGACAACAATATGATTGTCCATAATCGCCACTTTGGCACCCACATTTTTGTTCTTAAATTTTGAAGCGAGATAGTCTGCATTAAATGCATCACTGAGGGGTTCAGGGCCAAGCGTGTCGATGAGTTTGGTCTGAGAGTATTCATCAAGCCAAAGAATACAGCCAAAACGACGAGGATCATGATAGCGAAGCTGAATATCATCAAACTGAATGACCAAATGATCATGCTTGCGTAATTCATCGTGAGAATCACATAGTCTGAAACTGCCTGACATTCCCAAGTGCCATAGCATGGTGTCGTGTTCAAACTGAGCCAAAATATACTTTGAACGACGTGTTAAGTTCAGCAACTTTTGACCTTGAAGTTTTTGAATATCGTCAGGAATTGGCCATCGTAAACTGGATTGATAAACCTGTACGGATTGAACTGTTTGATCAATTAACGGCGTCAAACTGGTTTTGGTGGTTTCGACTTCGGGTAATTCGGGCATGTGAATCAATGTGAAAATAGAATGGGTTTAATATTGGGTTGTTTAAAGAAGAATACAAGTCTTGAACATTTGTTCAGAATTGTAGTGCTTTATGAAAGGCTGGAATTGATAATGAAATGATGCATCTAACTGTAAACTTTGGTCGATATAGCTCAATATTTCGAATGTGAAGTATAGATGCTATGAATTATTTTTTTACTCAAGTCTCTGTTTAATATTATAAAATATTTTAATTTAAATAAAAAATTATACTTAAAAATCAATTCATAAAAAAAAGTTTTATTAATAATAAAAATTTTACTGAGACGATTCATTAAAAAATCGTTAACTTTCTCCTGAATATTGGGATAAGTCATTGTGCTTAACTCCAATGCACTGACTCAAAAGTCGCTCTCTCTTTCCAGTTGTTGTTTTAGGTTATTGTAATGAAAAAATTAAATCTCGCTATTTTACCATTGATGATGGTTGCAATGACGCAAGTACATGCAGAACAAGCATTCGATCCTAAAGGACAATATCTATTTGGCGATTGGGATGGAAAGCGTACTGAACTCGCACAACAAGGGATTAAGTTTGAAGCCAATGCTTTGACCGATACAGCCTATCTTGCGGATGGTGGTCGTGATTCAGGCGAGAGTCCAAATACCTCTGCACAGTTTTGGTTAGGCACACAACTTGATTTAGAAAAACTTGCAGGTTGGGATGGAGTGACTGTGCGAGCTGTGATGACAGCACGTCAAGGTCAGAGTACTTCAGTTCGTGATCTTCAAGATCCGCTTGCTCCGCAGATGGCAAATGCTCAAGGCACTTTCGGGCGTGGTAACCAAGACAGCCGTTTAACTGAGCTTTCGATTGAAAAGAATTTTAAAGATCAGGGTTTAAGCATTAAAGCGGGACGCTTGGGTCTTGGTATGGACTTTAATGTGATGGCTTGTGATTTTGCAAGTACTGCATTCTGTGCTGCTCAGATGGGTAAGTGGCAAGGCAACATTTGGATGAACACCCCTGTGGCTCAGTGGGGAGCACGTGTGAAACAGCAACTCAACCCAGAACTTGCAGTACAAGTGGGTGTTTATGAATTTAACCCTGATAATGGAAATGGAGCAGCAGAAGGTCAGGGGTGGAGTCTGGACACGGATCATGCAGATGGTGTAACCATTCCAGTAGAAGTCGTTTGGACACCAAAATCATGGTTGAATGATTTACCAGGGAGCTACCGTGTTGGTGGTATGTATAACACGGCTGATGATGCTAAAAATCAAAAAGATATTATCAGTGGTGAAGCTGAAGATCGTACTTTTGCAGGTTGGTTAGCGGTAGAGCAACAACTCACTTCAACAGGTTCAGGTCGTCAAGGTTTACATTCATTTGCGAACTTTACTTGGCATGATCGTACCACCAATAAAGTGGATAATTCTCAACAGCTGGGTGTGAAATATATTGGTTTAATACAGTCTCAACCTAACGACATTCTGGGTTTAGCTGTTAACCGTGTGCATGTCAATAATCGTTTGAATCAAAATATATTTGACGCAAGTGCAGAATATAACGTCGAGTTAAACTATAGCTATAATCAGACCAAGTGGTTAATGTTACGTCCAAATGTTCAATATGTGATTAATCCAGGTTCAACTAATCGTGTAGACAATGCATTGGTTCTTGGTTTAGGGACTCGCGTTATTTTCTAAGCGTGATGATCTCCAAATAGAAAGTGGTTTACTGATTTCTATTTAGCGAACAAACAATAAAAAACAGGTTCAGTAGAACCTGTTTTTTATTGATAACAAGGTTGAAATTCATCCTGATTGTTTGCTATAGCTGTGAGTTCGCACAAGGAGAGTACAGATGTCACAATTATTTCAATCGATACGCTTTGGATTCTTGAACCTCAGTAATAAAATTATCATTGCACCAATGTGTCAGTATTCAGCAAATGAGCAAGGAGAATTGAGCTACTGGCATGAACAGCAGTGGGCGAATTATGCTTTATCTGGTGCGGGAATGTGTATTATTGAGGCTACAGCGGTTCAGGCTGAAGGGCGTATCAGTTATGCAGACTTAGGCTTATGGAATGACTTACAACGTGCTCAAATTAAAGCGTTGCTCACCCAAGTAAAATCATTATCTCCTATGCCATTTGGAATTCAATTGGCGCATGCTGGGCGCAAGGCATCGACAGATCGTCCTTGGTTAGGGCGAGGTCAATTAACACCTGAACATGAACAAGGATGGCAAACGGTTTCTGCTAGCGCTATTCCTTTTGGGTCGCAAGATTTAGCTCCTCACGAACTCACCATCGATGAAATTCAAAAACTGATCAACGACTTTGTTGCTGCTGCAGTTAGAGCTGTAGATGCTGGTTTTGATCTCATTGAAATCCATGCAGCGCATGGCTATCTGCTACACCAATTTATGTCACCTTTATCCAATCAACGCACGGATGAATATGGTGGAAGTTTTGAAAATCGGATACGTCTAACCTTAGAAGTCGTACAAGCCATCCAAAATGCAGTACCCGAAGATTATCCAGTAGGCATACGCATTTCTGCAACTGATTGGATGGAACATACAGAGAGTTGGGATATCGAGTCGAGTATTGGCTTATCAAAAGCCTTAGAGCAACTGGGGGTGGTATATATCCATGTGTCGAGCGGTGGATTACATGAACAGCAAAACATTCAAATTGGTGCGGGATATCAAGTTCCATTTGCAGAGGCAATTAAAAAGAATGTCACCATACCTGTGATTGCTGTGGGATTGATTACTGAGCCTCAGCAAGCAGAAGACATTCTACAATGTCAACAAGCGGATGCCATTGCAATCGCAAGAGCCATTTTATATGAGCCTCGTTGGCCTTGGCATGCAGCAGTTGCATTAGGTGATGAAATCGCCATCAGTCCACAATACTTGCGTTGTCAGCCGCATGGCGTAAAATCACGCTTTAAAGCATTTTGATTCTTTTCTATTTTAGACACTCGCCTTATTTCTGATGTGATGAATCAACCACAGAAATAAGGCTTTTGTGCATGTTGGACATGTCGTAATGATATTTCAGGTCATTGTACCCATCTTCTTTTTATTGGCGCTTGGTTACTGCACTGTAAAATTAAATTTGCTGACCCAAGAGCAAGTGAAAGCGGTGGGTGCTTTTGTGATTAGAATTGCATTGCCTGCGCTTTTACTTCACTCACTTGCTGCGAAAGACTTACATGAAATATGGTTACCCCAGTTTTTTTGGGTGTATAGCCTAGCAACAACGGCACTTTTTATAACTGCTTATTTTGTCGTCACACGGGTTTATCAAAACAATTCTAGCCATGCTGCCGTATTATCATTGGGTGCGTGTATGTCAAATACTGGTCTCATTGGAACGGCGGTGCTGACATTATTAATGGGTCAAAAAGGCATGACCTATATTTCATTGGTGGTCATTTTAGAAAGTGTAGTGTTGATTCCTGTGGTACTGATTTTGGCGGAGATGAATAGTAAGACCCATGTTTCCGTGCTCAAAATTATCAAAGAAATGTTGACTACGCTGCTCAAAAATCCGCTGTTTATGAGTGTGGTACTCGGTATTTCTTTATCAATTTTAGACTTTAAAATCCCTTTACTGATCGATCAATCTCTGACCTTACTTGGGCAGGCGGCTTCTCCTCTTGCATTATTTAGTATCGGTGGTGGGATTGTCGGGATGACCCTAAAATACGTCAATGCACAAACTTTTTATTTGGTATTTTCAAATAATATCGTCATGCCACTATTGGTATTTTTGGGATTAAGTTATCTGACTGATGCCAGTGAAGAGATGATTTATGCAGGAACCATTATTGCCGCTTTGCCGATGCCGACCATTTTCGGTATGTTGGGTCAAGCATATGGGCTAGATGATAAAGCCATGACCCCATTGTTAATGAGTACTATTGTCGGTTTTGCTATGACCAGTGGGATTATTGCATTGATCTAATGGCATTGATCTAATGGCATTGATTTGATGATTATATGGATTGAGTTATATCATTATTTAAATCAGATTTTTAAAAGATGCCATTAAAAAAACTCCATCAACGATAGATGGAGTTTTTATTCAACTTAAAAATAAATATCGAAATTTATGGTTTAAATTAAGACTTGGCTTTCGGTGGATTCTTGGCTTTTTCAGCAATCGCTTTATTTACAATGTCTAATTTTTCTTTTGCCGTAGGCACGTTTTGTTGTGCTAAAGCAGTAAAAATTTTCTTCGCTTCCGGTAGGTTTTGGGTCACGATATCACCATTGGCATACATATTCGCAACCGACAACAGCGCAGGGATAAAGTTCTTTTGTGCTAAGGATGAAATCGAGTTAAGCGCTTTGTCGCCTAAAGCACGATTGTTGGTTTTCGCAGCGACAGATAAATCATAGATCGCTTTTGAGTACAGTGCTGAATAACTGCCTTTTTTGATTAAAGGATCAAGTTTTTGTAAGGCTTGCTTATCCGTTTCAGGTTTACCTTGAGCAAATAAAATGACCGCTTGTTCTACAATCGCTTCTTCAAAACCTTGTTTGGCTGCTTTTTCTAGATATTCAGTAGCTTTGGCTGGATTCTTTGTCAAACCTAAACTACCCGCTGCATACCCTTGTGACAAGATATAGTTTGCCAAAGCATAGCCTTGTTGACCTGCTTGATCATAAAGTGCCACAGCTTTTTTAGAATCTTGCTTGGTGCCTTTACCCGTTTGAGTTAAATAGCCTAAATTATACGTGGCTTGACCATTTCCAGCTTTAGAAAGCGTTTCAAGTTCTTTATAAGCCTGTTCAAAATTATTGGCTTTGATGAGGGTTTCAATTTTTGCAAATTGTGGATCTACAACAGGTGTATTTGCCATCGCAAACGTGCTTGATACCGCAAGCAATGCTCCACATAGAATTTTTTTCATTTTTTGACCTTTATACTTGGCTTTCTACAACAATTGTTTCTAAATCCATTTATTCAATGAAAAGAGGTTTCTAAATTACATTTTTATCATAGTCGCTATTGTGTGAATGTAAATATAGAAAATGTACCTATATTGACGCACTCTATTCATATTTGTGCGCTCATTTTTGTATGTACTCAGCATTTATCTTACTCGATGATGTTTTAAATGAATCCGATGCAGTTGATTATTTGGTCATTATTTAATGTTTTTAGGCTAGGTTTCAGGTGTTGAGTCTGTTTAAATACCCATCTGTATCGCTTGTGAGAAAACCATGTTTGTAAAAGGCATTAAACGTAATTATTTAAAAGTTCTTGAAGATGATTCGATTCCTGATGAAGAAAAAATTGATGCGCTTTTAATGAAGCTTGGTGCTGACTATTTGGTGAGTAAAGACGACCGTGTCTATGTTTTCAAAAACGGCGATGCTGAAGCCAAATTTGATGCAAAGCATGCGCGTGCATATCATTTTAAAGATTATGTTGTGAAAGATATGAATAAGTTATTCCACGACTTTAACTAACCCGAATCGTGGATAAGGATTTTTCTTTAAAATCATAAGCTCAATGTAATTTTATGATCAGTTTTTAGTGTTATCAGACCAAAGCATAGACTTTTTTATGCTCAAAATGATGGATAAGTCTCAAGATGAATGATCTCATTTCTTTAAGCAGGATTCGGGTTAACTAAAGTATTTCTCTCAGGCTTTTGGTATGCCCAAGAGCCTTTCACTTAGATTGAACTCAACTGGATTCAATCAATCGAATTCAAAGCTTTAAAACGGTGGGTTAAAGCATTGGTTAAAACGTTAAAATTTGAGTTACGGTATACGTGGAGTTTATCCATTTAAGTTTTTATCATTTAATGATTGTTTCGCTGTGATTGACCATCAAGAATAAAGACTTAGATGATTTATGGTGACTGTCTTTCACGATGTAATTGTCCCCACGTCGCCATTTGTACCATTAAACCTTCTAGCGCTCTGCCTGAAGGGGTTAAATCATACATCGCAATCTTTCGTCCTGTAGCCACTTCATTCATTTCTATTTTCATGACCACGTCGTTTAATTCTAATTCTTTGAGTTCTTTAGAGATCATCCGAGGGGTAATGCCTTGGAGCAAACGTTCTATATCATTGAAGCGTCGAGGTTGCTTAATCATAGTAGCAACAATCGCCAATTTCCATTTGCCATTGATTACATTGGTGGCGTTTTTCAAGGCAACGATAAAGGCAACATTGCATTCATCTTCTAATTTAAGGTTATTTTCATTCATATCATAATTCTTTTGAATCAATAGATTATAAACGGATGATTATGTCGTATACGCTAAGAATAAAACGCGTTTAAAGCACTATACTTTTGTATAGTGAATATGCCCCATAAAATTCTTATAACTAAGCCTAACTTTTAAATGATCGATCTAGATCTGTATAGATATTAAATCCAGCAGATCGATCAACACAAGAATGATAGGTGAAAACAATGATTTTAGTCACGGGTGCGACAGGTAACTTAGGTGAGCATGTGGTCTCACATTTGAAACAACATTTGAGCTTAGACCAATTTGCTGTATTGGCACGCAATATTGATAAAGCACAAGCCTATGTCGAACAAGGCATAGAAGTACGCTTGGGCGATTTTGATGAACCAGAAAATTTGGTCAAAGCATTTGCGGGGGTGAGCAAATTACTTCTCATTTCAACCATGGATATGAACCGCTTACAACAACATAAAAATGTAGTCGATGCTGCCAAGCAAGCTGGCGTTCGGCATATTATTTATACAGGTTTAGCGATACAAGATATAGAAACTTCAGCCATAAAAGATTTGATGATCAGTCACTTTGAAACTGAAGATTACATTCGTGAACGTGGACTTTTGTATACCTTTGCACGAAATACAATGTATGCAGAGGCAATTCCACAAATTATTGGGGAAAACGCTGTAAAAACAGGAATTTCCGTTGCAGGCGGTGAAGGCAAAGTCCCTTATGTCACGCGTGCAGAACTGGGTGAAGCCATTGCAAATCTATTGCATCAAACGGGACATGAAAATCAAATCTACAATTTAGTCGGCAGTCAAGCCTATAGCTATCAAGACATTGCTGATCTTTTAGAAGAAATGAAGCAAACAACTGTCTCTTATCAAGATTTACCTGTCCAAAATTATCGTGAGCTTTTACAAAACATCGGATTGCCAGACTTTCTGATTTACCTCACACATGGCACGGTGCTTGATATCGCAAATCATCAATATGAAGTTGCAAGTACTGATTTAGAAAAACTATTAGGTCGTAAGAGTGCACCTTTAAAGAAATATCTAACAACCATCTACGCATAAAAATTGAAATTTAATTAATAAAATAGAGGAATCACTTCATGCAACTTTTAGATGCTTTAAAATGGCGCTACGCTACCAAACAAATGACTGGTGAGAAATTACCACAACAGATCGTGGATCAGATTTTAGAAGCTGCACGGTTAGCACCGACATCGGCAGGTTTGCAACCTTTCCATATCATCTCTATTAGTAACCAAGAACTTAAAGAAAAAATCGCTCCAGTTGCTTTAAACCAACCTCAAATTACGCAATCCTCGCATTTATTGGTATTCACCTCATGGGACACGATTCCAGATGAGCGTATTGATGAACGCTATAATTCAATGAACCGCGAACGGAATTTGCCTTTAGATACGACCATGGATGTGGTACAAAATTTGAAAAACTTATTTGCCACATTTACTGAAGAACAGCAATATCACCATACAGCGAAGCAAGCGCATATTGGGTTTGGTATGGCGATTGCGGCTGCGGCAGAATTGGGTGTAGATGCAACACCGATGGAAGGCTTTGATAAAGATGGGTTGGATGAACTATTAGGCTTAAAAGAAAAAGGCTTAAAATCAGTGGTTTTATTGGCTTTAGGTCGTCGGAATCCTGAAAAAGATTGGTTATTGGGTTTAAAGAAATTCCGTATTTCTAAAGAAGAATTTGTGACCGATATTCAATAGTATTAGGTGTTGTTGAGAAGAAAAAAGACCACATGAATGTGGTCTTTTTTCTTCTATATGCTCAGTATGCTAGGTTTTTTTTAATTAAATCTACCATGAACCTGAAGCACCGCCACCGCCAGAGCTTCCGCCTGAATCACGTGGAGTTGAGGACGCTTTTGAGGATGAAGAGGGATTAAGATTGAATGTTGAACCTGAAGATGATTTTTGCTCTTTTGGGGCGGTCAGTTTGCTATATGGTTCAAAGGGACGTTCACGGTTTTTTTTGACTCTTATATATTGCTTACCATCCGTACCGATCACGATCTCAGGTAGTGGCGTCTTGGCTTTGTTGCTGTTTCTAAAATATAAGAACAGCAGCAGAAAGGGAATCGCACAGATTAAGCCACTGATGCCATAAAGCATGAGAATCAAAATCATTGTGCCCAATGAATACTCTTCATCTGCATTCAATTCCACTTCATTTTCTGTGTGTGATAAATCGTTGTTTTTATTTAAACTAGAAACACTTCTGAACACCGAATTCATCGCGATTTGGATACCATCGTAATATTGGTGCTGTTGAAAATAGGGTGCAAGATCGTGTCGAATGATTCGTCCTGCCTCGATATCCGTCAGTTCTCCTTCCAAACCATACCCCACCTCAAAACGCATCTTGCGCTCATCTTTGGCGATTACCAGTAATAACCCATTATCGAGTTTTTCATTGCCAATTTTGAGCGTATTAAAAATATCAAGCGCATATTGTTCGACAGATTCATTATCTGTTGTGGGAATCATTAAAATTTTAAAATCGATATTTTTTTCTTTATAAAGTAGTTCATTTTGCTGTTGAAGGTGTTGGATTTGATCAATGGTGAGCGTTTGTGTTGTGTCAACGATGTGGTCTTTTTTAAGTTGTTCTAATACTGAAGAATTAATCTCGGCATAAGTTAATGTAGTACTGATGAGACTCAACAAAAGGACAAAAAAACGAACTATAAAATGGTGATACGAGGCATTGGAAAACATTATTTTTATAAATCTTTTTCTTAATATGTTTTGATTTTAATTTGCTGAAATAAAAAAGCCAAACAACTTTTGTTATTTGGCTTTATTTTCAAATTTGCAATGATCAATTAGGACGAGCTACATCACCATTTAAGTATTCTGGTAAGTCTAAAACTGTAATATCACTTAATTCAGCCAATGCATCAGGGCGTGCCACCACCAGTGCGACATAACCATTGTCAATCGCTGTGCTATTCACCACCTGAACATGAGCATGGAGTTGTTCGGCTTGAGCAGGGGCAGTCCCTGTGCCTTGAATCGCATGTAACCATGCTTTTGGCTTTGCTTTAAACCATAAACGAGCAATGACTTCCTGACCCAAGTAACAGCCTTTGTCATAGTGAACGCCTTCACGTTGATGCAAACGCAATTCCTGTGGTTGGAACACATGCTCAATCGCTTGATTGATATAAGCTTGACCGTTTTGAATGGCTTGAACTTCCCAAGCATGAACATCGGTTACATCGGTAGAAAAAGTGGTAATGCCATCATTGAGCGTTGGATAAACTTGACCTGTTTCTTCAAGCTTTATTTTTGAAAAAGCGCCAAACTTTTGAATATGCTTCGCAAATTCTTCAGCTTGATCGGCAGTGGTCACAATCTCAAAGCTTTCTGAGTTTAACTTGGTTAACCATAAACCAAAGTGAATACGACCTTTTAAATCGCAGATTGCAGTATAACGAGTCTGATTTTCTTCAAGACGTTCAACGTGTAAAGTCACTTGACCTTGAAGAAATTTTTGTGCATCTACACCATTTAAGGTGAATGAGGAGAAAGCTAAAGTGCTCATTTATTCATCTCACGAATCAAGTCTAATACTAAAGAATTATCCTAATTTTCCACTATTTTCAGCAAAAAAGCACATTTAGAGCATTTATACTAAGATTTCTGTAACTAATTATTTCAAAAACCCTGATTTTTATACTTAACTATATGAAATATATAAAATTTGGGAAATGGACTTTTGACAGCGTACAATGCCTAAAACTTGATTGATTCCAATCGAAAAGAAAGATAGCTAGAAAAGTGATAAGGCAGGTAAGCAATGAATAACAATTATCGTAAACCACTGCAGGGTACCCAGCTTGAATACTATGACGTGCGTCAAGCCGTAGAAGATATTCAGCCAGGCGCATATGCGAAACTTCCATACACCTCAAAAGTCTTGGCTGAACAATTGGTACGCCGTTGTGATCCTGCCATTTTAGAGCAATCTTTAAAAGAACTGATTTACTCGAAACAAGACCACGATTTTCCATGGTATCCAGCGCGTGTGGTGTGTCACGACATTCTAGGTCAAACCGCATTGGTTGACTTGGCAGGTTTACGTGATGCGATTGCAGAACAAGGGGGAGATCCATCAAAAGTCAATCCTGTTGTACCAACACAACTCATTGTTGATCACTCATTAGCAGTAGAGTTTGGCGGTTTTGACCCAGATGCATTTGAGAAAAACCGTGCGATTGAAGACCGTCGTAACGAAGACCGTTTCCATTTTATTGAGTGGACCAAAACAGCTTTTGAAAATGTGGATGTGATTCCTGCGGGTAACGGCATCATGCACCAAATTAACTTGGAGAAAATGTCTCCAGTGATTCAAAACCGTGGTGGCATCGCTTATCCAGATACTTGTGTCGGTACAGATTCACATACCCCGCATACCGATGCGCTCGGTGTGATTTCGATTGGTGTAGGCGGACTCGAGGCTGAAAATGTGATGCTCGGCCGTGCATCGTGGATGCGTCTACCTGACATCATTGGTGTGGAATTGGTTGGTCAGCGTAAGCCGGGCATTACAGCAACCGATATCGTATTGGCTTTAACCGAGTTCTTACGTAAAGAGCGTGTGGTCGGTGCCTATCTTGAGTTCTTTGGTGAAGGTGCGGACAGCATGTCAGTGGGGGATCGTGCAACGATCTCGAACATGACCCCTGAATACGGTGCAACGGCTGCGATGTTCTATATCGACCAAAACACCATTGATTACTTAACCCTGACTGGTCGTGAACCTGAGCAAGTGAAACTTGTAGAAAGCTATGCCAAAGAAATTGGTCTTTGGGCAAGTGACATGACTGGGGCGCAATATCCACGTGTGCTTCGTTTTGATTTATCGACTGTGACTCGTAATATTGCAGGTCCATCAAACCCACATGCACGTGTGTCCACCTCTGACTTAAAAGCCAAAGGCATTGCAGGGAATTTAGATGCGGCTCGTGCTCAAGAAGCTGAAGGTTTAATGCCTGATGGTGCAATCATCATTGCAGCCATTACTTCATGTACCAATACCTCAAACCCACGTAATACGGTTGCAGCAGGATTGCTTGCACGTAAAGCCAACGAGTTGGGCTTAGTGCGTAAACCTTGGGTGAAATCATCATTTGCACCGGGGTCTAAAGCAGCTGCGCTTTACTTAGAAGAAGCAGGTGTACTCAAAGATTTAGAAAAATTGGGCTTTGGTATCGTGGCCTATGCATGTACCACGTGTAACGGCATGTCAGGTGCACTCGATCCAAAAATCCAACAAGAAATTATTGAACGTGACCTATACGCGACAGCGGTATTGTCAGGTAACCGCAACTTTGATGGTCGTATCCATCCTTATGCAAAACAAGCATTCTTGGCATCGCCTCCGCTTGTGGTTGCGTATGCGATTGCAGGCACCATCCGTTTTGACATTGAAACGGATTCATTAGGAAATGATAAAGATGGCAATCCAATTTACCTCAAAGACATTTGGCCGTCTGATGAAGAAATTGATGCGTTAGTCAAGATAGCGGTGAAGCCTGAACAATTCAAAAAGATTTACATTCCAATGTTTGATTTGGGTGTGAATGAAAAAGCGATCAGTCCACTTTACGACTGGCGTCCGCAAAGTACCTATATCCGCCGTCCGCCGTATTGGGAAGGCGCACTTGCAGCACCGCGTACACTCGCCAATATGCGTCCGCTTGCGATTTTGGGTGACAACATCACCACCGACCATTTATCTCCATCGAATGCGATTGTTTTAGATTCTGCTTCAGGTGAATACTTGAAGAAAATGGGCTTGCCTGAAGAAGACTTTAACTCCTATGCAACGCATCGTGGCGATCACCTCACTACGCAACGTGCAACATTTGCCAACCCGAAACTGTATAACGAAATGGTGGTTCGCTCTGACGGCACCATTAAGCAAGGTTCGAAAGCGCGTGTCGAGCCTGAAGGCGAAGTGATGCGTATGTGGGAAGCGATTGAGACGTACATGAACCGTAAGCAACCGCTGATCATCATTGCGGGTAAGGACTATGGTCAAGGTTCGAGCCGTGACTGGGCTGCGAAAGGTGTTCGTCTTGCAGGGGTTGAAGCGATTGTCGCGGAAGGGTTTGAGCGTATTCACCGTACGAATCTTGTGGGGATGGGCGTGTTACCGCTTGAGTTTAAAGCGGGTATGGATCGTAAAACTTTCGGTTTTGATGGTACTGAGTTGTATAGCGTGATTGGTAACATTGCGCCTCGTTCGACTTTAACTTTGGTGGTTGAGCGTTCAACAGCGAATGGTCAAAATGAGATCTTGGAGATACCTGTAACGTGTCGTTTGGATACGGAAGAGGAAGTGTCTGTGTATGAAGCGGGTGGGGTGCTACAGCGCTTTGCACAGGATTTTTTAGAAGGGAATGTTTGATTAATAAAACATGATAAACCCTGTATTTTGTATACAGGGTTTAGGAGTATTTATGAATTTAAATTTCGAAGAAATTGTTCGGTTTGTAAAAGAGCATCTCTTATCTTTGATGATTGTATTATTCGTTATGGGTTCTATTATAGGAGGTCTAAGTTATAAATTGATCGAAGAATATAAAGAGCTAAATGGTGCTAAAGAAAAGTTTAATCAAGAAATGTTAACTAAAAGTGTTGAATTAGATCAGAAAGAATTAAATATTTTAAAAAGAGAACAAGAGTTAGGTATCAAAGAAAAAAACTTTAGTCAGCAGAGACAAGAGATTGAAAATAAACTTAATAGTTATAAAACTGAGACTGACTTAAAAATTCAAGACTATCAGTTAGATCTTGCACAATTAAAAATTCAAGAAAATGCACTAAGTGAAGAAGTTACCTTAAGACAAAGAGAACAACAAATTGAAAACTTAATTTCACAATTCACACGTTTGGGTGTTGATAGAAGTATTAATCCCAATTGTTTATCTTCAGAGGAAAAAAAAGCATATAATCAAGCAAATAATTTGTATAATGAAATACTTACAATTGCAAATAAAAATAATATGAAAGATAAATATTCAGATTTTTTTATTAAAAATAGTAGTGGTATTTTGGTATTTAGGTCTGGTTGTTAAATAATTTACAAAATTATCTTTGGTTAATCGACATCATTTGTGGAAATAGACGAGTATTAGCTCCATCAGAATTCGGTTGTAGTTCCTGCACCATTTCTAATAATTCTGTAGAACGATTGGTTCCAGCTGAAGCACTAGGAAAAGGCTTCTATTTTTTGCTTTTAGTGCGGTTCGCAAGTACTCAGAAATTAGTACTGATCGTTGCTAAAAAAAGGTAGTGAGTGGCAAAAGAATGCTTAATCAACCCGATTAAAATGATGCCCAACTGATTTAAAGTAAAGTACATTAAGAGGTAGGTTTTTAAACAAAAAAGAATATGATTGAAAATCACTCAATAAATACCTATCATAAGATATATATCAAAACTCATGGAGTCGCCGTATGACTACCGCAAAAGTTTTTATGACAGGGCGTAGCCAAGCTATTCGTTTACCTAAAGAGTTTCGCTTCGAAGGCAAAGAAGTCGAAATCTTTCGCCGTGGGGACGAAGTGATATTGCGCGAAAAACCTGTGACAGCAGACTATTTATTTAAAGTATTGGCACAAATGCCTGATGACTTTTATGCTGATGAAAGAGTGGATGAACCACCGCAAGGACGAGAAGAGTTCTAATGCCAACACAATATTTATTGGATACCAATATTTGTATCTACATCACCAAACATCAACCTGAAATCGTTTGTAAGCATTTTGAAAAACATTTACCGAATGGAAATATTTTTATTTCAGTGATTACATTAGGAGAATTACGTTTTGGTGCAGAAAAAAGCCAAAACAAAGCAAAAGCCTTACGTGTTATAGATGAATTAGTTTCAATTATTCCAGTGATTGAATTAGATGAAAATGTTGCAGAGCACTATGCACAGATTCGTAAAGACCTGACATCTAAAGGTCAAATTATTGGAAACAATGACTTATGGCTTGCAGCACATGCAAGAGCAAATAATTGGGTCATGGTGACGAATAATGAAAAAGAGTTTTTACGTGTTGAAGGACTAAATGTCGAAAATTGGGTCACTAAACCTACGTAAAGCAATCAAAATTTCGATTGTAAATATCACTTCGCCCAATCGACATCATCATCCGTCGAAATGGACAATAAAACATCATCATGAGTGGAGTATATTAGACTCACCATTTCTAATAACTACGGAGAACCAAGATGGTAACTGCTGGCTCAAAACCGGGAACAGGTTTCTATTTTTGCGTTCAGTGCGGACATCGCACTTACTTAGAAATTGGTACAGACCGTCTACCACCGTGTACCAAGTGCCAAGGCAATCAGTTTAACAACAAGAACGCCTAAGCCAACACACTAAAACAGCGATCCCTGTTTTAAATAAAAAGCCCTATTACTCCATAGGGCTTTTTTGTTATCTTTAAAACTAGACTTCAATCACAATAACCAACAAGAAAAACAGGAATCATCATCATGGAAACCATCTTAGGATTATGTATCGGCATTGGCTTAAGCGCAGCGTGTGGATTCCGTGTATTTGTCCCACTCCTCGTGATGAGTGTCGCATCCCTCATGGGCTGGTTTGAACCGATGAAAGGCTTTGATTGGTTGGCGATGCCATCAGTCTGTATCGCACTGGCTGTCGCAACCGTTTTTGAAATTGGAGCGTACTACATTCCTTGGGTCGATAACTTACTCGATACCATTGCCACACCCGCAGCACTGGTTGCAGGCACACTGACCACGATGGCAGCAGGCACAGGGGAAATGTCACAGTTTGCCAGTTGGGCATCGGCACTCATCGTCGGTGGTGGTACAGCAACTGCAGTACAAATGAGTACCGTAGCAGTTCGTGGACTTTCAACAGCAACGACAGGTGGTGTAGGCAATCCTGTGGTTTCAACAGGTGAATGGATCGGTGCATTTGTAGTGTCAATCTTGTCGCTCATCGTTCCTGTTTTAGTGGTGATCGTGTTTGTTATTGCATTGATTTGGGTGGTACGTTGGATTAGTCGTAAAAAAGCTGAGCAAGCAAGTACAACGATATAAATAGATTGAGTGGAGTTGGGTATGAAAGCATTTGTATGGATTTCGGTTGTTCTGTTCTCTTCTACATTGAGTGCGCAAACCGTTTTCACTGAAGAACAACTTCAACTCAAAGAAGATCAAGCCAAATATAAAAATCTCATTCCTGAAAAATACACATTATTTGAAGCTGTACATGGGGATCTCAATAAAGATGGCAAAGCTGATTTAGTCCTCATCGTCAAAGCGACAGATCCAACAAAATGGGTCAATGATGAATATAAAGGAAAGCTAGATCAAAACCGCCGTGGTGTGTTGGTCTTTCTGAATCAAAATGGCAAATATCAAAAATGGATGCAGAACTTAAACTGTTTTAGTTCAGATAATGAAGAGGGTGGTCTTTACTTCCCACCCGAGTTATATACCTCGATTGAAAAAGGATTTCTAAAATTCAACTATGCTCATGGGCGTTATGGCCATTGGAACTATACTTTTAGATTGGAAGGACAAGACTTCCGTTTAATTGGTTATGATCTATTTGAAAATCGTGGTCCTTATACAGACTACGTCACCAGTATTAACTTCCTTACTCAGAAGAAATTATTAAAAGAAAATATTAACTTAACAGACCGAGATAAGCCTGAGCGATTTAAAGAATCATGGTCGAAAATCAACATTGCACCAATACATTTATCAAAAATTAAAGACTTTGAAAACTTAGACTTTGATTAATTTAAGACTGATTAAAACTAAAATTTTGTTCAATAAATAATGTATCACTACTAACATAAACGAAAAAAAGTAATTGATAAGACATAGTGCTATTCGATATTGATTTAATGATTTTATTTAAAAGTTAAAATAATCAGTATTTTAAGTAATTTTATGAAGAGGAAAAATAGTTTAATATTTGTGCTATAAAAGATTGATTTATCCTTGTAAATCCCATATAAAAATTATGTAATTATAAAGACATAAAATTTATATGGGATTGTTGTTTTTGTGCATTTGCCATGAAAATTTGAAATGTAGGGGAGAAGACTAATGATCAAATATATCGTCGATGAAAATGCATTACCGAGTGGCGCTTATCAAATGCATAATGCAACACGAGGCTGTGAAGACATCCCCAATCTTAAAAACCAAATATTCATTGGCAACTTTGCCGATTGTGATCTTGCACTCAAACGTGCGCGTATGAATTGGCCCAGAGAAAAAGTCGTTCCATGCCCGAAATGCTGTGTAGACTAGTGATCTATAGATGGCTTTCTATTTATTTTGGAGATTTAGAGTTTAAATTAAGTCGATGCAATGAGGACTCGAACTCAACTGAACAAAATTGATGATTCATTCTATAAATCATCATTGGCAACAAGCACCTTATGTGAGTTAAGGTCGATATCAATTAAATGCAAAAGCGATACAGTTGCACGATGAGTTGGCGATGAATTCGTGGTGATCTTACAAAACACGGATCAAGCGGGCACAGAGAAATATGCAAAACGTCTTAGAGAGATTTTTGAAAGCGGATTAAAGCAGCGCTACGCTGTTGATTTCAGTACCGAGGTCGGTTATTCAATGAACTTCCTGCTAACCTTGATGAGGCCACCCATCTCACTGACCAGCTGATATACACATCAAAAGTAAAAGGTAAATCACAAACCACAATTCGAGTTGCATAATCTGTAATTGAAATCTTTGTATTAAAAATTCTCTTAAAAGGATGATTGTTGGTAAATAAAAGACTTATTTTGATTCATTTGGAAAATATTATTTAAAATTTAAACTAAAGTGAAAATATTTCTCAAATAGATTAAAAAATAGCGCATCTTAGGAAATTAATCCCGAACAACTTTGACTACTATATATATCAAGGGTGTGACGGGAATTGAAAAGAGTAGCATGCTGTTAGCGGCGCAAAACGCGAATGCAGTACTCACCCAAAAGGTCTCGATTCGACTTAGGACGCTATAGATTACCAATTTATAGGCACATGGTTATAACTTACAAAGTTATGCTCGTTGAAGTTAAACATTATGTTTTTCCCAACACCCTTAAAAATTCTGAAAGACAAAACCAATAAAAAAATAGAACCCATCAACATAAAAATCAAAACAACAACCTCCCTCAAGTAAAACGCCATCTTATATTTATTACAGCGCTATAAAATTGAAGTTATTTCAATCCATTGATAACATATGCACACAATTTACATTTTAAAATAATGATATGAAAAAATTAAAAACGATCATGCTCCTTTTGTTAACGCTTAATCTTTTTGCATGTGATCAAATCTCTAATATTCAAAAAAATGCAGATAATGCATTTGGTGATCAACATTTCAAAACAGCTATTTCATTAATCGAATTGCATAAAATAAGATATGGACAATATCCTGAAAATTTAGAGCAAATTAAATTTACGGGAAGTTGGGATTTGATGGCATTGCAATCAGTGAGCTATAAGCAAAATGCTGAAGGTTATGACCTAGACGTGGTAAATGGATGGGTTGGACAGCCTGAAATCAAATATCCCGATGAGTTTTGGCAAGGTTTAGGCATTCAACATAGCAATATGAAGTAATCAGTTTCATAGAATAAATGTGCTGGGCTGTCGAAGATTGACAGTCTAAGCACCACTTGTTATTTTGCGCGCACTTTTGCTGAAGCTGTTATTTCATGGCGCTGAACGATAATTTTGTCTATATGCCTCCTCAGGGTGAACTTTCAATTCTTTATGAGGATGATGATCTGGTCATCATTGAAAAACCTGCAGGACTATTGTCTGTCCCGGGGCGTTTACCTGAGCATCATGACAGTGCGTATTATCGTGTTTTAGAGCAATTTCCAAATGCCAAAATCACCCATCGTTTAGATATGGCAACGTCAGGTATTTTGATGTTTGCCAAGCATCGGGATGCCGAAGTTGCGGTGAGTAAAATGTTCCAAGCGCGTACTGTCAAAAAGAATTATATCGCTTTGGTACAAGGGAAATTGCCTGATACAGGTCGTATCGAAGTGCCTCTGATTACCGATTGGGAAAATCGTCCACGTCAAATCGTGCATTTTGAATTGGGTAAGCCAGCACTGACTTTGTATGATCGTGTCGAATACGATGAAGTAAACGATGTCAGTCGCGTGTTATTGACACCGATTACAGGTCGTTCGCATCAACTTCGTGTGCATCTACAATATATCGGGCACCCGATTACAGGAGATAAGCTTTATCATCCTGAGCCGACACGTAGTCCATTAGGGCGTATGGCATTGCATGCAAGTTATTTGGCATTTACTCAGCCATTGAGTGGCACAGAATTAGAGATTGTTTGTGAAACTGCTTTTTAAGGGATAAAAGTGGCAATCAACATTAAAAATCGTATGATGTGAATATCTTAAAAGAAAATTATCGATGAAAATAATAATTAAAGTCGCACGTGATAGTGTTGCGCTGGGCGATGATTGTACTGCCCCGAATAAACGAGAATTCGAAGTAGCGCAAGATTCTACAGTGGCAGATTTTTGTCATTTAATGATTGAAAGTGATTATTTACCTCCTATTCAGGGAGGTGAAGCGACTTGGGTTTTAACATTCCAAAATCAACCGATTGCGGTGTTTGCTCAGCAATGGAATGACCCTAAATATCTAGTCGATTCAAATGAGGCATTGTCAAACTATATAAATCGTTTAAGTGATCCGCGCAATTATCATTTTTGGTTTGATTATCAATGCCAAAAAGATCCACAAAAAATCTATCGAAACCTAAAGCTTTAATATGATTGTGTCAGATTAAATTTAAGATTAAAAAATATATCTCCAAATTGAAATAGAATTAAGCTAAGGTGGTTCTAACCTGATGAAAAGAAACACAAGGATTCTACAATGACTGAACGCGACCTAGAACTATTTCCAAATGATGATAATGGTGATGTCCTTTGGCAAATGGCTCAAGACGGTGACGACCTCACTGAAGCACATGAAATTGAATATTCAATTGCATTCACAGACAAAGCAAAAGCTGAACAGTGTGCATTATTTCTTTTACATGAAGAGCAAAAAGTCAGTCTCTTTATTGATGAAGAATCAGAAACCCAAGAGTGGATTATTACTATTTATGTCTACATGGAACCTGAATATTCAGACATCGTCGATCTAGAAGAATGGTTCACCAAAATTGCCAATGAACATGGCGGTGAATACGATGGTTGGGGTTGCATGGCATATGTCTATGATGACGAAGACATTGATGAAGAATTCCAAAGTTAATTTTTTTGAAGCGTTTTTGTTAAAATAGCCAATAAAATTCAAATCAGCCCTAATATTTAAAAATATTGGGGCTTATTTTTAGATGAACAATGAAACTTATGATAAAGCGAACTTACTCACTCTACGCTGAACAATAAGACTGATTTAAATCATAACTAAAATATTGGAATGCTTTGATAGCTATAAATTAATGTTATAATACAGACTTTCTTTTTTGCTTCATTTTTTAAATTTGGAAATTATTATGTCTTTACCAAGCTGCCCAAAATGTAACTCAGAATATACGTATGAAGATGGCGAACTATTGATTTGTCCTGAATGTTCACATGAATGGAAAGAAGGTGAAGTCGCTGAAGATGTTGCGATTATTAAAGATGCTGTTGGTAATGTTTTAGCCGATGGCGATACTGTGACAGTGATTAAAGATCTTAAAATTAAAGGCTCATCATCCGTCGTTAAAGTCGGCACGAAAGCAAAAAATATTCGTTTGCTTCCAGATGCAAATGATGGTCACGATATTGATTGTAAAGTAGAAGGTTTTGGTCCAATGAAACTCAAATCCGAATTTGTAAAAAAAGCATAAATTCTACAATTCTTGTGAATAGCTGGTTTTAAGATTCAGTGTGTTTAGAAATATAGGCACACTTTAAGTCAGTGCTTCACTTTAAGATTTTCCATAATGCACACAGCATAGTAAATCCAAAATTATCCGACTAGACATAATGAAGATAGTCAAAAAAGCAGTTTTGTCAGGCAAATACGCTTGGACGTTGTCTCTTATCGCTTTATTTTAAAAACCTATTTTCAATTTGATCAGTGCAGATATTGAATTGGAACGGGGCGATTTCTTAGTCGAATACGGCATCGCAAATTCATATTTCTATTCAATTAGACTCATTGCACTCTACTTTGAAGCGGTTAAAATACTGTTCAGTTGTAGTTCAGTATTTTTTAATCTTGGAGAGCATTCATTATTTTAAAAATAATTTATCTAACTACCTTATTTGTATAAAATAAATCTTGGCGGACTATTTATTTAGTTGTATTAAAAAATAGTCTTGGTTTGTCAAATTTTAATAAAATTGTTCACAAAAAAATCATAATAAATGATTAAAATCCCAAAATTCCCCCTTACTTTAATGGATTAAAAGTGTTAACTTCATCACAAATATAAGAAAAATGAGGAAGCAAACCGTGTCAATTCAAATAGACGGTGACAAAATCATTGCACAAGAAGTTTTGGCTCAAATTGAGTTGTGGGATCAAGCTGTGGTCGGCACAAATATTAAAGCACTTGCGAATCAATGCTGTCCTGAAATGCGTATGTTCGATGTCAGTAGTCAGTTGAATAACATCGAAGAATATAAAACAGAATGGGCGAAGTTCAGCCCTTACTTCATGGAAGGTATGCAGATTTCACGCCGTGAAATTAAATTACATACCAGCGACTCTTTGGCTGTTTTACATTGTCTCTCTAAAGTTGAACATAGTGCTTTAAAAGGGAAGTTGCAAATGCCTTGGTGTCGTACGACTCTATGTTTGAAAAAGCTGGGTGATGAATGGCGCATCGTACATCAACATATTTCTATGCCTGTGGACATCATCACGGGAAAGGCCGTTCTATTGAAGGATAAGCCTAAGCTGCGGCTGGTGGTTTAAAGTTTACTCTTTGAGCAAAATTTATTCTAAAGAGCTTCTCCCAAGAGATCTAAAGAAATAAATAGACCTGTAATCACCTTTACGGGTATTTTTATTGAAGGGTCCAAAATGTCAATCTGATGCCTAAGCTTAATAAATTCAGTTATAGGATGTGTGTGGTGATCTTTAAATCAGGTGTTATATGCTGGTGATTAAAATAACGAATTTCGGAAATGAATAATGGGATTTCATGATCTGTATCGAATGAGTTCACATGCGGTGATTTGTAACCAAGATGGACAGATACTGTTACTCAAAGCGAACTATGCTGATCATGCTTGGGGATTACCTGGTGGCGGTTTAGATGTCGGTGAAACGATACATGATGCGCTAATTCGTGAATGCCAAGAAGAGCTAGGTTGTGAGGTGGAAGTAAAATATTTGTCAGGTGTCTATTACCATTCAGCTATGAATTCACATGCGTTTATATTTCGATGCGAGCTGATTAAACATAATGAAAACACAAAAATACAGCTCAGTGATGAACATTCGGAATATGCTTGGTTTGATGTAGAGGCTTTATCCAAAATTCAACAGTTAAGAGTGGCAGATTGTCTTGCTTTCAATGGTTCTGTCATCAGTCGCGCTTTTTAGGAGCAAATATGGCTATTTCATTTGATCAATTAACCGATGCTGAGTTGCTGAATATCGCCAATCAGATGATGGATTCACTTATGCAGGCATCGATTGAAAAAGACTATGCCAAGCATATTCAGTATTTTAGTCAACGTGCTAAAAGCGCATTGGATGAAACGCAATTTAAGATTGTGTGCGGTGTTTATCAAGAGAAGATGGGTCTATTTACAGAACGAGAATTTGTAAAACTGTTCCGACGCCCTGAATCTGTAGCGGTAATTTGGACGCAAAAATACAGTAAAGCCGAAGGTGACTATGTTGCTGAAATGGTCATGCTGATTGAAGATGATCAATATAGAGTTGATCATGCTTTTGTGTTCTAATCATGAACAACGGTTCACCAAACTTGGTGGATGATTTTTAAATTTATATTTTAATAAGATGATCAGTAATCATAATGAATAATCAAAATTTACAAGCTCTATTTGAGCAAACCCAACAAAACTATGAGTTGATTCCGCAATTTATAACGGAATTATTGGACGCTGAAGTTTTTTGTCTGGGTACACAGGATGATGCAAAAAACTTCCAATTCCGCGTATTGGAGTCGGCAGAGGGTGAACAGGCAATTCCATTTTTCTTATCGCTAGACATGATTCATTCAGATGTAGGTCTGGATGCTGAATATTTTAAAATGATTACTCGCGAGCTTTTCTCCATGACCAGTGGAGCAACTTTGGTCATGAATCCGACCTCTGATTTGGCCAAAGAGTTTTCCCCAGATGAGGTGAACTCTATATTGAATATGGATGTGGATGAATTGTGATCTGAAATCGATTCAATTTTACAGTTCAATTTGAAAAAAGACGATCTATTGATCGTCTTTTTTACGCACTAAAACAACTTTTTAGCTAAAAAAGCTGTTTAATTTGCATAAAATTTGATTAAATAGACAGCATTCAAAGATACGCTAAAAAAGATAATAAATATGCTTTCCAATATATTTTCGGCTATAGAAAAACTTGGCTTAACCGCTCAAAAAAGAGCCATACACGCACAGTTTAGTAATCCAAGCTTAAATGAAGAAGTGTTTCTACAACGAATAGATGGTCAACATGCGCTCAATGAGGGGCTTAAGGCAGAGTTGATTTGTTTATCCACTAACGCAACTATCTCGCTTAAACAATTTATTGGTTGCCAAGTCGCTGTGGATCAAGTCACCGATCAGGGTAAGCTGTTTCGTACCACAGGGATTATTACCGAAGCAGCGCAAGGGCAAAGTGACGGTTCACTGACCCTGTACAAACTTACACTTCAAGATCCTACATCTCTATGGCATAAACGGCTGAATAACCGTGTTTTTATGAATAAGTCTGCGATAGAGGTGATCGAAACCATTTTTCAGGAATGGCAAAGCAAAAGTGCACTATTTGCTGCAAGTCTCAGTTTAGATCTTGGTGGACTTAAACAACAGTATGATGTGCGTCCTTTCATTATGCAAAGTAATGAAACCGATTACGACTTCTTGACGCGTCTCATGCGCAGTGAAGGTATCAATTGGCTGATTGACGAAGCTCAACTCCAAGTACCTGTCTCATCAACTTCCATAGAAGCTCAAAAGCTCAGGCTGATAGACGATAGTAGCCAATACCAAGCACTTGAACGCAGAAACATCCGCTTCCATCGCAGTAGTGCAACTGAAAGAAAAGACAGTATCATTAGTTTTGTGGGGCAACGTAGTATTCAACCCACTGCTGTGCATGTACAGCGTTGGCAATCAGATGTGCTGGAACAAGAAGAAGGAGCAGGCACGGTTCAAAGCAAGCATAAACATAGTGATAACTATGATAATGCGAGTTTGGCTTTAGAACAGGCTTGGCATTTCAGCCCTGCATGGATGCAAGATCTAAAGGGTGAAGATCAGGCGACAGCATCAAATAATAGTCAAATTGAAAAATTTAATAAGAATCTAAGTAATTATTACGATACTCAAAGTAAGCAGTTTGTAGCAAGGTCAACTGTTAGAGATACACAAGTTGGTTATTGGTTTGAATTTAATGACCATCCTGAAGTTGATGAGCATAGTGGTGCTGATAAAGAGTTTTTGATTGTTGGTAAGAGTTATTACAACCAAAATAATTTGCCTAAAGATTTGGATGATCAAATTGGTCAACTACTTGTGCAGAGTAATTGGTTGCCTTCAAATTTAAGCCAAGCTAATCAAGAGAGACAGCTTAATAATCTAATATTACAACGACGAAACGTCAGTATTGTTCCTGAATTTAATCCATTGAAGCATCGTCCTGCAGCTCATCCACAACGTGCCAAAGTTGTTGGACCGCCTGGCGAGGTGATTCATGTAGATGAATGGGGACGTATTAAAGTCCGTTTTTTATTCACTCGTAGTGAAGATCATCAACACGATGGAGGGGCGGGTGCAAATGAAAATGATACTGACTCTGCTTGGGTAGATGTTCTTACTCCTTGGGCGGGTGATGGATATGGTGCTCGCTTTTTACCGCGTATCGATGAAATTGTCGTCATTGATTTCTTTGATGGGAATATTGATCGTCCTTTTGTAGTGGGACGCTTGCATGAGGCTCAACGCAGTCCGACTAAGTTCGATGTACAAGGTCAGTTACCAGATACCAAGAAATTGAGTGGTATCCGTTCTAAAGAAGTAGCTGGTGGAGGATTTAACCAGTTAAGATTTGATGATACAACTGGGCAAATTAGTGCACAGCTTCAGAGTAGTCATGGAGCAAGTCAACTCAACTTGGGAAATCTAAGTCATCCAAAATCATCCGATAAAAGTGATGGACGAGGAGAAGGATTTGAGCTTAGAACTGACCAGTGGGGGGCAGTGCGAGCTGGACAAGGTTTATTGCTGAGCACACACGCCCAAGGTCAAGCCAGTGGCACACAACTAGATGCCAATGAAGCCAAGAGCCAACTTGAAAGCTCACATAACAATGCCAAAGCTTTAAGTGAAGTGGCGAAGAACCAGCAGACGGATCCGCTTGAAGTACTAGACCAGCTTAAGAGTTTTCTAGATCAAATTGAAAAAGGTGAAAAAGATAAAGCTGATGCCTTTAAACAAGCCTTAATGATTTTAGCAGCATCGAATTCAATTGCACTTGCCAGCAATGAAGATATTCATCTCTCCGCAGATGGGCAGATCAGTCAGAGTGCAGGGGACAGTATTAATATCTCTACGCAAAAGTCTCTGATTGGGCATGCGAGCTCTAAGATCAGTCTATTTGCAGCACAAGAAGGCGCAAGGCTATATGCAGGTAAAGGCAAAATAGAAGTACAAGCGCAGGGCGATGCGTTGGATTTAATTGCCAGAAAAGGCATTCAAATTATCTCTACGGAAGACACGGTCTATATCACCAGCCCGAAAGAGATTAATTTAACCGCGGGCGGCTCACAGATAAAAATTAATGGTTCAGGGATATTCCCAACCACAGGTGGAAAGTTTGAGGTGAAGGCGGGGCAGCATAAGTTTACCTCGCCCGCATCGATAAATCAGCCAGCATTGAATTTACCTGATTGTTCTGCTAAGCAAGGCCAAGCAGCAGAAATGGGCTCAGCGAAGGTGATTTTATGAGTGGTTTTCATTTAGCTAATTTGGAGCCAGATAGTTCTGAAGCTAAAATTTATGAGGATATGAGAGCTCTTTTTGATCGAAATGGACGGCTGTTAGTTTTATTAGATGAAACTTTAGAGCCGGGTAGTTTTAGTGAGATAAAATTTTTTTTTAAAGAAGAAAATATTGTCTATTTGCCTTTAGCTTTAGGTAATAAGCCCACGGATACAAATTTATTTTTTGCGGAAATAAATACAAAAGAAATATTAGAAAAAGTAGGGAGAGTAATTTCTGGAAAAATTTTACATAACTCTGAAATTACTAATAATAAATATGTAGTGCATGGGTTTGGAACAAGTTTACTTGAAAATGATCAGATAAACTCGAGATTTAAAAAAAGTTTAGTTGTTCAGGATGTAAACTCGAAAATTTTATTCCGTTGGTATGATCCTAGAGTTTTAATCCATTTAGATCAAATCTTTAATGAAATTGAACTACATGGTTTATTGGGAATATTTGAAACTTGGCATTTTATACATCCCACAGGATACTTTAGTTGGAAAAAGGATAAAAATAAAAAGTTTATTTCTCGAAAAATCTATGAACTGTCATACGATCAATCCATCGCTTTAGATCTTATTGAAATTAGTAATCTAGTTTTTGTAGAAGCTTATAATTATGATGAAATAGACAGAGATAAATTAGATCCCAAGAACGTATTATTGAATTTATATTTAGCACATGAAAATTATAAAATTCATAAGTATTCGGATCTTTTTAGTTATGGTTTATATGCTGAAATACTAGGTCAGCATTTCTTTATTCATCCAGAGATTCAAATTATACTAAAAGATTATTGGATGACTTCAACTCATGAATATGAGTTTAATGAAGCTATAAATTTTCTTGATAGGGATAAATGGATATCGATAAAAAAAGAATTAAATAATTTAGAGGGGATATCTCATGGGTAACGATAGAAAAATTCCAACAATAAATGCGACAGACTTGAAATCACCTTTGTCTAAAGCTAAAGAAATTAAAATTGATTCAGCAAAAGTCCAAGAGTGGAAAAAGTCGCTGGAAACTAAGCAACCCGTGTCTTTAGATCCAACAAAAACAAAAAAAAAATTAGAAGAAGCTGCAAAAAAATCTGGGATTTCGCTTCAACCAATACCGAATAATAAGCCAAATGTTGTAGCTAAACAAAATGGGGAAAATTGTAAAACGTTTTGCCGAGAGGAGGGTTTTCATATATTGCCACTCCGTTATAGCGTTAAGCAAGGAAAGGTTCCAACTTTACCTACGAATCTAGGTGAAAATGTTAAATCAATAAGTCTAAGCCATTCGAAATATACGGTTGAAATGGTTGATTCTGGTTATATTTACCAATTGATTGTTAGAACTTCAGGCAAGAAGGAATGGTGGGCATATAAAGTTACACCTTCGGGTTACTTATCATTATTTCCTATACAAAAACCAGCACCAGTTTCAGTTCCAGAGTTTGCATGTAAGTCTGCAAATCATAACTTTGCAGCTTCTTTAATTACAGTTCCTCATAATCCTAAAGATATAGAAAAAGCAGCATATATTTTGTATTCACATGTCGCACTAACGCAAAGAATGATAAAAAAATTAGAAGCAAATCCAGATGATTTCTATAAGAAAGGTCATTGGCAAAAAATAGATGTATCATCTTGGAAAGGTGGGAGTCAGTCTCAAAAACATTGTTTGAATAATAAAAATTTAAAATCTTCCATTGATAATATAAGTAGTTTTGGTGGAAGGATTAATCAAGCGGCAGATAAATTTAATGCTCAGCCTCAGTTTTTTGCAAGTATTGCTTTGTATGATCCAATAGGAATTACAGTCAAATTAAATGATTATAGAAATGATGCATATGCGCCAGTAGATGATTTTTTAGAGGCAAAAGATAAAAATGATGTAACTAATCAAAGAAAGTTAGATGCTGCACAACGTTTAGATACATTGAAAGGTTCTCTAGCTCAAAGTATTACCCAATTTCACACTTCAGGAGAAATGGGCACTCGTACACCAATAGATGGGCGTTTGCAGGGACGTCTTTTAACTATAGAGGAATTGTCAAAAGCTGCGCAAAAAAAAGGAGATGTCCAAGAAGTAGCTCGGCTAGAAAAAAGCAAGCAGGAAGTGTTGAAACAACATGCCGACTTAATGAATAAACGAGAAGATAATAAACAAATCATTATTGAAGAAAAGACAAAAGCTGATTTTAAAGTATGTGATGACAATCTTAATTTTGAAGAAGCAGAAAATTTTAAAAAAATTGCTTCATCTATAGTTGAAACAGCACAAAAATTAGCAAATAGTAGAGCTCAAGATCATTTAAATTGGATTAAATCCCAAAGTTTATTAAATGCTTTAGATATTTATGATGACAAGGATTTACAAAACGGTTGTGCCTTTAAAGCACATGTGGCATGTATGTTATTTGGAATGGAGGGTGCTGATCCAGGTGCAAAGCAATTAGATGAATGGATAAAGAAACCTGAATTTGAGCGTAAAAATTTATTTATTCTCGGGTTATATAGTAATCAGTTAGAAGCCAAAGCAAAGCATGATGAAGTTAAAAATACAGCAAATGATTTAACCGCTGCAGGAATAAAAACCACTAAAGCATTGGTAGATTTTTTAAAGAAAACTGATTCAGCTTGGGATGAATGGGCAAGAAATCAAGGCTCAGATAAAAATAAAGGAAATATTGGCTTTTATAAGGCAGAAAAAAAAGTGATGCTCTTTGTTTCTAACTTTTCCCGAATCGTATTTAAAGCGGGTATGGGGAGTAATGCCGAAAGTCGCTTTGTACGAGCGATTTCACAAAAGTTATTGTTTGCACAAATGGGTGAGCTTGCCGAAAAGTTGAGGTTTGATCAAGTTGTACACAATATCGATCCTGAAACACAAACGATTGGTAAAAATACAGGTATAAATCCTGATTTAGCAAAGCGTGCAGGTGTAAAAACCAAGGAAGCAACGATTCGTTCTTTGGATTTACTCATTGATGATGCCATGACCAAAAAACAACAAGTGGCTTTGACGTTAGAGGAAATTGATCAAAATGGTAGTAAAGGGATGGCAAAAAATCATACCAATAATTATCATCAAGTTCGAGCTTCTGGTGCTTTGGTGTTCATTGAAGCCATTAATTTGGCGCATATGTTAAAGTCGGGTAAGTATCAAGATGGGACGCAAATAGCAGCATTGGTTGCTTCGATCTCTGCATTAACAGCATTCGGTTTAGATATCTTTTATGGCTTGGCCAAAAGTGTACGTGAAACTGCCAGTGCAGCAGGATATGCAGGTGCAGGTGCTGCTGCAACCAGAGGGGCTGCAAATATTCAACGTGCTGGAATAAAATGGGTGGCAGGAAGTTTAAGTGCTTTTGCAGGTGGAATCACGGCATGGTTGGATTATAAAAAAGCAATGAGTCTAAGTGAAAAAGAAGGAATACCCACTTCATTGATTGTTCTGTATTCAGTCCGTTCAGCTTCGGGGGCTTTAGGAATGTTTTTAGGAATCTTTGCGGCGCTTACCTATATAGGTCCATTAATGACTTATTTACAACGAGTAGGAGCAAGCCCTTTTATTCAGCGTATGGGTGCAACAGTTTTTGGTAAAGCAACCTTTCAATACAGTGTTAAAAAAATGACTCGAGAAATTGTCAGAAATGTATTATTACGTGGGATTAGTTGGGTGAGTGGGATAGGATTAATTTTAAGCATTGCTGAAGTAGTGATATTGATTTATATGGATTCCACTAAACTACGGCGTTGGTGTGAACATTCCACCTTTAGAAAGGACAAAAGTGAGGAGTTGATGCCTGAAAAGCAAGAAGTGGAAGATTATCAGGCACTATTTGCATAATTAAGGTGCAGCTAATGAATTTAAAAAAAACAGATAAAATAATCGATGAATTAGCTTCACAGCTTTTTATCATTGAAGGTGAGATCACAGATTTACTCACTCGTGAAACGATGCAAAACCTAAATGAAAGTAGTCAAAATACGACAGGAGCTATAGCAGTAAGTTCGGCACTTGCAGGACAAATAGGGAGTGCAGCTCTGGCGAGTTTTGCAGCCAGTGATGACGGGATCGAAGTAAGTGATTTTGCATTAGAGGTCACAGATCAAGAAGGATTAAAACATTATTTTACAGGTTGTTTTCCAGTGATCATATTTAAAAAAGGCGATACAGTTAAAGTCATAGCAGAACCTGATAATGAAAAATATGCACGCGCCGCTGCAATCATTGATCAAAAGAAGAGTTATATATGGACAGCTCAAGAAGTAGTTAAAGGAAGATTGCGATATAGAATTTTTGGAATGAAAGGAGGGCTGTTTTTTGGCTTTCTTGGTGTAATGACTTTTTGTTTATTTGCAATTTTTGATGGGAAGGCCGGAATAATTTTTTTAACTAAATCTTATATTTTGATTACATTGCTTACTTGCTTACTTGCTTCTTTGCTCATTGGTTGGCGTATCGGAGCAAGCTTCGATAGTCAAAGTTTTGAATTTGAAGCAATCTTAAAAAAATTAGGATTTAATAAACCGAGCCGTATGGATTTCCAAAAATATGCTTTAACAGATTTATCTTGGCAAGGTAAAGAAAAAGATTTTGAGCATGAGCGATGGAAGGATTATACCTATCGGATTGATTTAGCAAAACAATATGATGAAGAAAAATATGGAAAAAAATGAACTTCAAAAAAAAATCAAATAATCGATGAATTAGCGCAACGACTTATTCTTGTAGACGGTGATATCACAGATTTACTCACTCGTGAAACGATGCAAAACCTAAATGAAAGTAGTCAAAATGCAACAGGTGAGATTCGATTGCCGTTGGTTCTGCCTTAGCAGGCAGATTGGAGCAGTTATGGCATTTTTAACTTATCAATCACTTCATCGACTTTTTTCAGTCGCTTCACTTCACCCCAAAGCTCTTTCGCTTCAGGGTAGTGCTTCGACATCATCCCAATCCATTGTTTATAACGTCCGACCAGATTCACTTCTTTTTTATAAGGACCACTCAAAAAACGCACTTGCAGTGCGACCAATTCATCCCAAGTGATCAAAGCCTCATCGGTATTTCGGCGGATGCATTGAGTAACATCAGGTGTAGTGACCGCAGCCCGACCAATCATTAAATCTTCACATCCTGATTCAATTTGGCATTGCTTGGCATCGGTGTTGTTCCAAATTTCACCATTGGCGATCACATTAATATTTAAAGCTTCACGAATCGGTTTCAACTGATCCCAATAAGCAGGAGGTGTGTATCCTTCCGCTTTAGTACGCGCATGAACAGTGAGCCATGACGCACCAGCATCCTCAATAGCATGGGCATTTTCTAAAGTGAAATTCCGATCCATATAGCCCAAACGCATTTTGGCTGATACAGGGATATGTGCAGGGACAGCATCACGAACTGCTTTGACCAGTTCATGAACCACTTCAGGTTCATCTAATAAAACAGAACCGCCACGATGACGATTCACTGTCTTTGCAGGACAACCAAAATTCATATCAATCGCGGGCGCACCCAATTGAACCGCTTTGATTGCATTGGCTGCAAGCATTTCAGGGTCATTACCAAGAAACTGAACATGAACAGGCGTACCGGCAGCAGTTTTGCCGCCATTGAATAGTTCAGGGCAATAGGTGTGATAAACATGATCAGGCAGAACAGAGTTGGTCACTCGAATAAACTCAGTCACACACCAGTCAAAACTGCCCACGGATGTCAGTACATCACGCATAATTGGATCAGTTAAGCCTTCCATCGGTGCAAGGATGAGTTTCAAAGCAATCCGCCTGTTGAATCAAAAAACAGGGTTATACGCATTTTATGATCGGTTGTCTACTTTTATCATTGTGAGTTAATCAGGATTTGAACAGCAGATTTAGCGACCTAAGATCATTTCTAAAACAAACTTAGAGCCGATAAATCCGACAGCCAATAGTACAAATCCAACGATGGTAAAACGAATCGCTTTTTGACCACGCCATCCAAAGCGATAGTGTCCAAAAAGTAGAGCACCATATACAATCCAAGAGACAATACTAAATGCGGTCTTATGCGCTAAATGCTGTGCAAAGAAATCATCAATGGTGAAGAAACCGAAGAGTAATGCCACAGAAAGTAAACCAAATCCCGTGATCAGCATATCAAACAGTAAACTTTCCATCGCTTGATAAGAAGGCAGTAAACTGACCCAAACACGATTCTTTTGCTTATTCTTAAGTTCACGGTTTTGTAGCCAAAGCAATACAGCGTGAATGGTTGCCATGAGTAGGACCGCATAGGCAGATAAGGACAAAATCACATGAATGTCTAAGGCTAAGGTATTTTGTGCAATTGTAAATTCTTTGGGTTGACTCAGGGTAAACCCTAAGATGAGTCCAAGAGCTGCAACAGGAATCCCAGTGAGATTTAGTGCGATAACCGGGCGGTAGGAACTATAAAGCAAGCTGAGTAAGAGCATGAGGGCAGAGGTAAATGACATTAGACTAAAAACGTCATAATTTATGCCCATAGGCGTGGTCATATCGTGATATAACACTGTGGCATGCAGAATAAGACCCAAAGCTGAAATGATGCCAATAAACCAATGATTTGGAGCACGCTTTGACATTAAGTGTAAAAACAAATACCAAAAAGATGTGGTATAAGCAATTAATGCTAAAATTGTGTAAACCAAAGGGAGGCTAATCATGTCAAACCTTTTTCTGGATGCAGAATATTCATGTTATGCGATATAAATTCCATGCGAACTACAGTATCCTATAGCATCTTATGCATAAATTTTCTATTTTAAGAAAGATTTTTTTGCAACAACCATTTTAAGCGGATTTTGCAATGTTTGATACCTTAACAGAACGACTCACGCAGAGTTTAAGAAATGTTACTGGCTCAGGGCAACTGACCGAAGACAATATTAAAGATACGTTACGTGAAGTTCGTATGGCCTTACTTGAGGCGGATGTTGCCTTACCTGTGACTCGTGAGTTTATCGCGAAAGTTAAGGAAGAGGCATTGGGTCAAGAAGTCATGACCCAACTTTCACCTGGTCAAGCTTTCGTTAAGATCGTCCATGACGAATTAACGAAGATGATGGGTGATGCGAATGAAACCCTTGATTTAGCGGCTAAACCACCAGTGGTGATTTTACTTGCAGGTTTACAAGGTGCGGGTAAAACGACGACTGCAGCTAAACTTGCACGCTTCTTACAAGAACGTCAAAAGAAAAAAGTAGCCATGGTGTCTGCCGACGTTTACCGTCCAGCAGCAATCAAACAGCTACAAACGGTTGCAGCTGAAGTTGGTGCGATATTCTTTGAATCAAATGCCAATGAAAATCCAATCGTGATTGCCAATCGTGCGATTGAACAAGCCAAGATTCAATTTGCTGATGTCTTGATTGTCGATACAGCAGGTCGTTTACATATCGATGGCGATATGATGGACGAAATCAAAGAGCTTCATGCAGCAATTAAGCCGACTGAAACGTTGTTCGTTGTCGATGCGATGACCGGTCAAGATGCGGCCAATACTGCAAAAGCCTTTAATGATGCCTTGCCGTTAACAGGTGTGATCCTTACCAAGACTGATGGTGATGCCCGCGGTGGTGCTGCACTTTCTGTTCGTGCGATTACAGGCAAGCCAATCAAATTCTTAGGTATGGGTGAAAAACTTGATGCCCTCGAGCCTTTCCATCCTGAGCGTGTTGCACAACGTATCTTGGGGATGGGTGATGTACTTTCTTTAGTCGAAGAGCTTGAACGTAAAGTCGACAAAGAAAAAGCCGAAAAAATGGCGAAGAAATTGCAAAAAGGCGGCAGCTTCAACTTTGAAGATATGCTGATGCAATTTGAGCAAATGAACAAAATGGGCGGTATGATGGGCTTCTTAGACAAGTTGCCTGGCATGAGTAATTCAGGTATTCAAGATGCGATTGCGCAGGCGAACCCTGAAAAGCAAGTGAAAAAAATGGAAGCGATTATTCAATCGATGACCATTAAAGAACGCCGTAATCCAGACTTGATGAATCCAAGCCGTAAGAAACGTATTGCCGCGGGTTGTGGCATGGATGTTGTTGAAGTGAATAAACTAATTAAACAACATGCACAAATGGCGAAAATGATGAAGAAGTTTGCTAATCCATCGGGGATGGCAAAAATGATGAAATCATTGACGGGTATGCAGAAAAAGTTCGGTGGTGGCAGTAACATGGGTCCACTTTTTGGCGAAACGCCGAAGAAATAATCTGACCATTGTGACAAAGAAAAGGTGCGCTAAGCACCTTTTTTCATGCTTGAGAATTCGCTATTATTTAGTTTTAAAAATTAAATTCTTTATTAGAACTAAAAATAATGAAAAAAGTATTTATTATTCATGGTTTTCAAGCTTCTCCTCAAAGTCATTGGTTTCCGTGGTTAAAGCAACAACTTGAAAGTATTCGGGTTGATTGTCATGTGCTGAACTTAACTGATTCGACGCATCCTGATTATACAAAGTGGAAGCAGGATTTAAGTCATCAGCTTCAGGCTCTAGATCAAGATACGATTGTAATTGCACATAGTCTAGCTTGTATCACCGCCCTGGATTATTTGTCTTCAGCACTTCAACAGCAGAAAATAAAAGCTTTTATTGGGGTGTCGGGTTTTCAAGAGAAGCTCAAATCTTTGCCAGAGTTGAACCAATTTATTGATCAAATACATTTAAATGACAGCATTATTCGTTTGAATATTCAACAACGCTATGTGATTTTTTCAAATAATGACGTGTATGTACCTGCACCCTTAACGATCTGTTTAGGTCAGCGTATTAATGCACAAATGATGGAAATTAAGGGTGCGGGACATTTTCTGGAAGCAGACCATTATCGAGAATTTCCTCAATTATGGGAACTGATTCAGAGCATCTTAACTGCTTAATGGAGTCAAAGAATCTTCAATTAAATTGTATTTTGAAGGCACTTCTGAAAAATAAAAAGCCACCTTAAAAGGTGGCTTTTTAACGTATTCAATCGAAGGGTGAAGAGTTCAGATATCACAACGTTTTATTCGCGATCTGCATTTAACTCATTATAAATAGATTCTACGATTTCGCTTTTTTGAGCTTCATCTTCAACCAATTGACCTTCTTTGTTCCAGACTTTGTTATCAGTCACTTGGATTGATGCATCATCTGAAATGCTAAAATCAGCTGCTTTATTCCCTGTTGAGTACCACAGTTTCTGCTTCACTGTTTCGCCGTCTACGATTTCACTTTCGAGACCAAGTTTGCCATTTTTATAGTAGGTTTGTGATGTCCCAATCTCTTCACCTTGCTCCAACGTCCCTTGGAATGAGACATTGCCATTTTCAAAATAAAGCGTGACTGGACCACTGACGTATTTGTTTTCAAAGCTGAAAAGTCCCATTGGGTCTTGAATCCAAATTGGAGAAGACTGAGGCTTTTGTGTTTTTTGGAAAAAATCTTGGACTAAGAAACGACCTTCCTGATCACGACCCAGTAAGGTGCGGTAATAACCGTCTTCAATGGGCTTAAGTGAGTAAGTTTGATCAACTGTTGATGCGCAACCGCAATCTTGCTCATTCGGGGTTTTACTAAAATATGAGATGATTGGTTGTTTAGTATTGAGTTGTTGTTGAATATTCTGAGGAATATGGTTGGATTGAGACTGCATGCTGGTACAACCAGTCAAAATTGCCGTGAGTCCAAGCATCGTGCCGCAGAGTAAATGCGTTAATTTCATTGTCGTAATCCGGTTAAGTTCTGTTGTTATCAATCATTAAAATTATTGATGATTTGAAGTGTCAGTGTGCAAACGATAGCTTTTTATAACGTTATGATGTTGCACTTGATTTCAGTATAATTGAATTGTGTAAGCTGAATGTTGAATCCTGTTTAAAAATCACAAAAAATCAACATTCATTTCTGATTGAAAAGAACTTTCGATCCAAAAATTAATCTTGTTTGGATAGATAAAGCTGAAGCCCTTTGAGCAGAAGATCATGTTCAATCATGGGTTGATATTCTTGTAAATACCGAGCAAAAAGTGGCGCATCGCCACCAGTTAATATAAGTTGTCGAGGGGACTGCTTCATTACATTTTGAATGGTGCTGAGGAGTCCTAAAAAGATGCCGTGATGCACAGCATCAATGGTATTGCGACCTGGGCACAGTTCATTGAACGCGATATCGGGAATCTTGATGCCTTTGGTGTTTTGAATCAGTGAATTACGCTGTAGATGCAAGTTGGGTAAGATATATCCGCCTAAGTGCTGTAACCCTTCAGTCAAGTCAATAGTCAGTGCCGTACCACAGCTCACGACACATAAATTTTGATCTGCATTTGCTACAGCCAAGACTTGTAACCACCGATCGATTCCCAGCTGCCCAATATCATCATAACCACATTTTAAGCCCGCATATTCAGCATGTACTTTGGCAAAACTGACAGGAATATCGAGCATTTTTAAGATTTTGATAATCCTTTCATTGTTCTTTTTATCTTGTACCGATGAAATGCCGACCTTACTCAGATTTTGATTTTTAAAATGCTGAATCAATCCCAGCATCAAGTCGGCAGGGGATTGGAGATGTAATTCAGCCGCATGTTCAATGATATGATCGTTCTCGGTGATCCAATATTTAAGTCGTGTATTTCCGATATCTAGCCACAGTTGTTTCATGATCTTTTCCAAAATACTTTAAGCATGCTTTTGATTTTAATTTTTTGCACGTAAGCGACCCTGATAAAAACCTTGCAGTCCTTGCTCGGTCAAGATATGAATTTGACCATCATCAGAGATGCCTTTAAATGTGCCAGAAACCGTCTCATTGATCTGTTCAAACTCAACGGACTGATCCATAAACGCAGCATAATGATTAAATCGACCTGAGAGGTTATAACTACCATGATCAAACCATTGACCTGCTTGTTGAATAGCGAGATACAGTTCAGCAATGATTTGAATCCGATTGGGATGGTCTAAACCCAATTGAAATAATGAAGTCGCTTGCTGATCTATCCCTTCTTGAGAGACGGGTAGTAGGTTAATGCCGACACCGACAATGGCTTGATGCGTATTGATCGGTTCAACCAAAATTCCACCCCATTTGCCTTGGTCGCTGAATAAGTCATTCGGCCATTTAATTTGTAAGTTATTCAGTTTTTTTAATGCAGGGATTTGAAGAATATTTAAACCAATTTCGAGTGCGAGACGTCCATCTAAGGGGAGACGTGTTTCAAGGAGTGTACTTAAATAAATATTACCAATCGGCGATACCCACTTTCTTTGATGTTGACCTCGTCCCTGTGTTTGCTGTTCGCTACAAACTAAAATACCCTGTACATCTTGTTTCGCCAATGCACGTACTTCGTCATTGGTCGATGTGGTGGTTTGTTTAACTAAAAGCACCTCAGGAAGTTGCTGAGCGTTACTGAGAAGTTGTCGAAGATGACGAGTCTCTAAATCCATGTTGAATCTGAGAAGAGTAAAAGATTGATGGAGTTAATCATATATTTAGCCATTGGCGCAATTGCTGGATTCACCGCAGGATTATTTGGGGTGGGCGGTGGCTTGATCATTGTACCGATTTTATTTGTGGTGTTTAGCCAAATGGGCTATGACCCGAATGTGATTATGCACATGGCATTGGGTACCTCTTTAGCGACCATTATGGTGACTTCAATCAGCTCAGTCATGGCGCATCACAAAAAGGGTGCCGTATTGTGGGGGGTCTTTAAAAACTTAGCACCTGGACTGGTTTTAGGGTCATTTTTTGGCGCTGCAATTGCAGGCATGATGTCGGGTGGCAATCTTCAATTGGTGATCGGTGTATTTGCACTTTGGGTCGCTTATCGCATGTTCAGTACATCAAAAGCTGTAATTGATGAATCTAAGCAATTGCCATCACCACTTATACAAACGCTTGCTGGTGGTGGAATCGGGATTGCATCAGCGATCTTTGGGATTGGTGGAGGAAGCTTAACCGTACCTTATTTGAATAAAAATGGTGTGGTGATGCAAAAAGCCGTCGCAACATCCGCCGCTTGTGGCTTACCAATTGCTGTTGCAGGTGCACTCGGTTTTATGTTCTTTGGTGCAAAAGCACAGGGCAATATCGAAAATGCAATTGGTTATGTACATATTTATGCTTTCATTGGGATTAGTGTAATGAGTTTTATCACGGCTAAACTCGGTGCAAAAGTTGCACATGCGTTATCTGCTGCAATGCTGAAGAAATGTTTTGCTTTACTGCTCAGTACCGTGGGGATTTATTTTATATATCAAGGGTTTTTATAAGCATAGCTATATTTTGAAATGCTCTAAAAGGTAATCCAATTGACTTTAAATTCTTAAAATTGTCAGACAAAGACATAGCCAAATCATAGCGTGTTCATATAAAAACGAAATGTGAGCTCTGCTAAGTTGAGCTAAATATAAAAATAAATAGGAATTTTATGCAATTGGAAGAGAAAGATAGCCTTTCAGAGCAAATTGCCAAACATATTAGTGAACAAATTATTAGTGGCGAATTGGTCGAAGGTGAGCGAATACAAGAACTTCGTATCGCAAAAGAGCTTGATGTCAGTCGTGGTTCAGTACGTGAAGCCCTACTTTTGTTGGAAAGAACGCATTTGATTGAGATTTACCCACGGCGTGGTGCGATTGTATCGGAGATGTCTGCACAACAAGTGCGGGCGCTATTTGATACGTGTGCATTGATGTTGGGACAAATTGTACAACGGATGAGTGAGACCTGGCGTACCCATGAAGCAGAAGCAATACAACAGTTATTGATCCATTTGATGGAGCAGGTTAAACACAGTAATACGGAGAAATTTTATGATGGGGTGTTTGAGTTTTTAGCCCAGCAAGATGATATGGTCGCCAATCCTTATCTCATGAAATTTTTTAAAGAATTGTTACCCTCTTTGCGCCGTAGTTATTTTTTAACGTTGAATACCTCTAGACGCGAACTTCAAGATGCTTTAGAACTGATTAAGTTAGTGATTGATGCAATTTTGATCCGAAAATCACAACAAGCCACTTTATTTATGGACGATTTTTGCCGACACTTGCGCAACCTAGTGTTAGAGTCATTAACACGGATGAAACAAATCGAATTAGCTTGGGCGCGGAGATCGCGCAGATAATCAGGACACTATGCGTTTAAGCAGCTTAAAACTATCAGGCTTTAAATCTTTTGCCGACAGTAGCACATTACAATTTAAAAACAATCGTACTGCGGTTGTGGGGCCAAATGGATGTGGTAAATCCAATGTCATTGATGCGATTCGTTGGGTCATGGGGGAGTCTAGCGCGCGCCAGTTGCGCGGTGGCAGTATGCAAGATGTGATTTTCACAGGCACGGCAAAGCGTAAACCCGTGGGTATGGCAAGTGTAGAATTACGCTTTGAAAATACCTATGGCAAGTTAGGTGGGGCTTATAATGCCTATACTGAGCTTGCTGTTCGTCGCCAAGTCAACCGAGATGGAAAATCAGAATATTTCCTCAATGGCACCAAATGTCGACGACGTGATATTACCGATATATTTTTAGGGACAGGTTTAGGACCTCGTTCATACGCGATTATTGAACAGGGCATGATCAACCGTTTGGTCGATGCTAAACCTGATGAGATGCGCGTATATATCGAAGAGGCCGCAGGGGTTTCTCGTTACCAAGCACGCCGTCGTGAGACGATGCAACATTTAGACCATACCACGCAAAATTTAAGTCGTTTGGAGGATATTGCTTCCGAACTAAAATCACAGTTAAAAACCTTAAAGCGCCAAGCTGAAACAGCGATTCAATACAAAGCTTTAGAAACTGAAATTCGTACTTTAAAAATCGAAATTTTATCTTTTCAATGCCAACAAAGTCAGCGCATTCAACAAGAATACAGTACGCAAATGACCGATTTGGGTGAGCAATTTAAATTAGTCCGTTCAGAGCTCACCACGGTTGAACATGACTTGGCCTCGACCAGTGAATTATTTCAACGCTTGATTCAACAATCGACACCTTTACAAAATGAATGGCAACACGCTGAGAAAAAACTGGCTGAGTTGAAAATGAATTTGGAACAGAAACAAAGTTTGTTCCAACAAAATACTGAAACTTTGGCACAGCTTGAACAGCAGAAAATACACACCAAAGAGCGGATACAGTTAATTGATTTACAGCTTGAGAGCTTATATAGCCAACAAGAAATGCAGACTGAACATTTGCAATGCAGTGAAAGTGATGGACAGCAGTCCCAGCAACAATTTGCGGATCTGAAAGCACAACATGCTCAAGCACAGCAAAGTTTTACTCAAATCAAAGCTCAGGTCGAAAAACAGCAACAACAACAAGCACAGATGTTGGCGCAGAGTGAACAATTGGCTAAAAATATCGTGCGAATAGAACAGCAAAAAGAAACATTGAGGTCTCAGTCCATTCAGATTCAACAGCAGTTTCAAGATCAAGACTTGGAGCAATTGAACCTCGATAAAGCCAAATATCAGATTCAAACTGAACACTCTGAACAGATGATTGCTGAGCAAAAGAACAAACTCGAAGCCATTCAGGCTCAAATTCAAACGCAAAAATCTCAAATTTCAGCTTTAAAGTCTGAAATACACGTGTTGTTATCGGAACAAAAAAACTTAAATCAGTTGGTGGTCAAAGTCTCAAAACAAAGTGATCAAAATGTCACGCAATTGATGCAAGTATTAAAATTAAAGGATGCTGCTAAACCCCATGCCAATTTGATTGAAAAATTTTTGGCAAAGTGGCTCTCCGCACAAGTGTTAGATCAAGATGGCGCATTTAAAGAAAATATTGCCCGTCAGATCAAAGCTCAACAGATCGATTTAAGTCATGGTGAAAAAACTCAACTCGGTGATTTGAGTTGTCTAGCCGATTGGATTGATTCTCCTGCTCATAGTCTGTGGAGTCAGGTGGCCATTTGTAAGGATTTACAGTCAGCTTTAGCACATCAATCACAGCTAAGCGTAGGTCAATCGATTCTCAGTTTAGATGGCTATCATGTTGGTATAGATTGGGTCATCGGTTTATTCTTTGATGAAGCCAGTCAATCCGCACAAGGCGCACTGAGTCATCGCATACGTTTGGATGAAATTGATCAGGCTTTGGCTCAACTTGAACCACAACTGATCCAAGCTGAAGCGGCTCTACCTCAACTCACTGCACAAGCTTCAGAATTACAAACTGAATTACAAGCTTTACAAAGCAATTTGAAAAATCAGCAAATCGAAGCTCAAAAATTAGATGTATTCATTGCAAAACAGCAAACCGCAGTTCAGGCATTTGATGTACAAAAGCAACAATTACAATCACAATTGGCTCAGTTGGATGCACAACTTGAAGAAGATGCGATGCAAAAAGATGATCTTGAAATCGATTTGCATGCACTTATTCTCAAGCTTGAACAAAATCTTCCTGCCTATAAAACGCAACAATTCCAGTTGGAAGCATTGACCGATCAAGTCGAAGAGTTACAACAGCAGATTCAGCTGAAGCAACAAGATCTGGAATCATCTCGCCGTTTAGCGGTTCAAAATCAACAGCAGATTGAATTGTTGGAAAAAGATGTTTCATTTTTAAAATCACAATATCAACAAATTTTGAGTCAAATTGAACAAGCGAAAAAGTTTGTCGACCCGATTCAGTTAGAATTGCCAAGCTTGCAAAGTCAATTTGATGAACAACTTCAAATCACTGAAAAATTGCAAAAAACATGGGCTGAATGGCAAGTTGAACTGAATAATGTTCAATCCAAACAGCAAAACTTGACTGAGTTACGCCATCAACATCAACAAAGTGACGAGACATTTAGAACGCAGTTGGAAGAAAAAAGGCTGGCTTGGCAAGTCGCAAAATCTGACTTGCAGCATTATTCTGAACAGTTGAAAGAGCTGAATAGTGATGTACTTGAAAATCTGAACATTGATCTGAATGGACATCAGATGAAATTGGAAAAATCTCAACACAGCTTCGAGAAAATTGGTGCAGTCAATTTAGCCGCATCAGAAGAATATGAAGAAGTCTCTAAAAGATTTGAAGAGTTAAGTCATCAAATTGAAGATTTGGAAAACACCGTTGAGCAATTGAAAGATGCAATGAAAAGCATTGATCAAGAAACTAAAAAGCTGTTTATGACCACTTTTGATCAGGTCAATAAAGAGTTGGCGGAGCTCTTTCCAAAAGTCTTTAATGGCGGTGAGGCAACTTTAAGTCTTGAAGATGATTGGCAGTCAGGGGTAAAACTCATGGCACGCCCACCAGGTAAACGGAATAGTTCATTAGTACTTTTATCGGGTGGTGAAAAAGCGTTAACGGCTTTGGCTTTGGTTTTTGCGATCTTTAGATTGAACCCTGCACCATTCTGTGTGCTTGATGAAGTGGATGCACCATTGGATGATGCAAATGTAGGAAGATTCTGTAATTTGGTAAAAGAGCTTTCTGATCAGGTGCAATTCATTTACATTACCCATAATAAAGTTGCGATGACGATGGCAACAGATTTATTAGGTGTGACGATGCCTGAACCAGGTACATCGAAGCTCGTCACTGTGAATTTGGAAGATGCGAAAGAATACGGTTTAGTTGCGGAGTCATAATATGGAAATCAGTACAATTATTGGAATTGTGGTTGCAATCATCATTTGTGTTGTGGGTTTGCGAATGATGTTGCGTTCACCAAATGAAGCGCCACCATCATTGGAAGCTGAATTACATATTAACGAAGACAGTAACATCCCGATTATTCCTCGCCATGTACGAGATCAACTACAGACTGAAACTGTTGAAGCTCAGACAGTAGCACGCATTGAGCCGAGTATTCAAAGCACTGAAAAAACCGAACTCGTGAATAACAAGCAAGCGAATGATCAGCAAATGGAAGAACCAACGGCTGAGCAAGGCGCTGAAATAGCGATTCCACACGACCTATCTCGTACGAATACAGAAGTTAGCAGCGAGCAGAAAGTTAATTCTGAAAAAGCTGAACAGATTCAAGTAGATCAAGCTTCGCAAGTGCAGACAACACCAGTCCAAACAAAGACAGATCAAAAAGTAGAGCTGAGTGCCGAAGCTCAACATCCACCTGAACCAAATGAAGCTGATGCGACTAAAATTCTAAAAGAGCCTGAATTTTCTTTAAATCCTAATATTCAAGCTGCTGAAATTAAGGATTATGAAGATGAAAGCAGTATTTTAGATGTGCACTTGCATGAACAACAACGCTTTGATGATGAAAGTGAGTTGGCCAGAGCTGAGCACATTATCAGTTTGAATGTATATCCAAATCCACGTAAAGCCTTGTCTGGTGATAAAACACTGAAAGTTTTGCTGAAATATGGTCTACGTTTTGGTGAAATGAATTGTTTCCACCGCTATGAAGATCCTGAGAAGGTGAGTCCTTTGATGTTCTCTGTACTGCGTATCACTGAAGAAGGTCCTGCGGGCTTTGATCTTGAAGCCTTGTCTGTTGAACAAGTCAAAGGTTTAGCTTTCTTCTTGGCTTTACCACATCAAAATGTTCAAAAGGGTTACGACAGTATGGTCAGTATTGCAGGCTTAATTGCGCGTGAAACGGACGGTACGGTTTATGATGAAAATAATCTTGAATTTACGCCACAGCTCAAAGAGCATTGGCGTCATAAAGCCATCGACTATCGTTCTGGACAAGACGTTTGATTGAGTATTTAAATCGGATTTGAAAAAAATCGGCAATGCTCAGTGATGTAAACTCAGCATTGCCATAGCTCAATGACTGAATTGAGTTCAAACGATTTCAATAAAATGGTTATAATCAGCTCAGACGAATTTAGGCGGAATTTTCCGCCTTTTTATATGGTGAAATTTCATGGATCAAACTGCTGTATTGGAGCAAATGCGTCAGCTCATTCAACTGCTTGCACAACATAATCATGCCTATTATGTAATGGATCAGCCAACGATTGAAGACAGTGAATATGACCAATTATTTCATCAACTTAAAGCTTTAGAACAACAATATCCAAACCTGATTCAATCCGATACGCCGACCAATAAAGTGGGTGGAAAGGCGTTGTCTAAGTTTGAAAATATCACGCATGCCGTACCTATGCTGTCACTTGGCAATGTATTTAACCAAGAAGAACTTTATGCATTTGCACGTCGTATAGAAGAGCGCTTACCCAATCAAAAAATTCAATATGATGTGGAACTGAAATTTGATGGTCTAGCGATTTCATTGTGGTATGAAAATGGAGTATTGACTCGTGCAGTGACACGTGGGGATGGTGAATCAGGCGAAGTGATTACTGAAAATGTCAAAACCATTCGTAACTTACCGAAAGTACTGAATTCGGATAAAGCACCTGTTCCAGCATTATTGGAAGTTCGTGGTGAAGTACTCATGCCAAAAGCAGGCTTTGAAAAATTAAATGCTGAAAATGAAGCGAAGGGTGAAAAAACTTTTGCCAATCCAAGGAATGCTGCAGCAGGAAGCTTACGTCAACTCGACCCAAGTATAGCGGCATCACGCCCATTGGCATTTTATGCCTATGGGATTGCACAGTGCGAACCACATCATGGGCAAACGACGATGTCGGCAAGCTTAGAATGGTTAACGCAGTTTGGCTTTGCGATTGGTGAACAGCATTTTGTCTGTGATTCTATTCAAGATGTACAAACTGCTTATGAAAAAATCAATGCAGAACGTCCAAACCTGAGTGTTGAAATTGATGGTATGGTCATCAAAGTTGATGATCTTAAACAACAAAAACAGCTTGGTTTCTTGAGTCGTGAGCCACGTTGGGCGACGGCTTATAAATTTCCTGCGGTCGCTGCTTTGACCACCGTGGATAACATTGATTGGCAAGTAGGGCGAACAGGGACTTTGACTCCTGTGGCACGTTTAAACCCAGTTGCCGTGGGTGGTGTAACGGTTTCAAATGTGACACTGCACAATATCGGAGAAATTCATCGTCTCGATGTACGTATAGGCGATACGGTAAGTGTTTATCGTAGTGGTGATGTGATTCCAAAGGTTGAAAAGGTTTGGCCTGAGTTCCGCCCTGTCGATGCTATAGAAGTGCATTTACCATCGAACTGTCCTGTATGTGATTCTCCAGTGGTGATGCCTGAGGGTGAAGCGCTTGCACGCTGTTCAGGTGGTTTATATTGTGCGGCACAGCGTATTGAGGCAATTCGACACTTTGTTTCGCGTAAAGCCATGGATATTGAGGGTTTGGGAGATCGTTGGGCGGAGTCTTTATTGCATTTAGATTTACTCAAAGATGTTGCTGATATTTACCACTTACACACACATCGTGAAAAGTTATTGACCATTGAAAAAATGGGTGAAAAATCAGTTCAGAACTTAATCGATTCGATTGAAAAAAGTAAGAAAACCACATTTGCGAGTTTTATTTTTGCATTGGGGATTCGTGGTGTGGGCGAAACAACAGCACGCATGCTTGCAAATACCTTCCAAACTTTGGATGCGCTGAAAGCAGCGGATCTTGACGCGTTGAAGAAGACGCCTGATGTCGGTGATATTACGGCTGAGTGGATTTTAGATTTTTTCCAAGCTGAGCATAATGTTGAAGTGGTGAATCGTTTAATCGAAGCCGGGATTCATTGGGATGCACCTGTTGCGCCTACACGTCAGCCGTTGAATGGTGAAAGTTGGGTGGTGACTGGAACTTTAAGTTCTATGGGGCGTGATGAAGCGACTCAGATGCTGCAAGCTTTAGGTGCGCGTGTAAGCGGCAGTGTATCCAGTAAAACCAAATGTGTCGTTGCAGGTGAAAAAGCAGGTTCAAAACTGGATAAAGCTGAAAAGCTCGGTGTGCCTGTGTTGGATGAACACGCATTTTTAGCGCTCATGGCTGAGTATGGACAAGGCATTGAGGGCTAAAATTTTTTAGAAAAATATTGACCTACTCTTATTATGTTGATGGAGTAGGTCACTTGTTTGAGCTTAGGTAAAACAATCTAAATATAGAACTGATTTAAGCCACACTATAAGAAAGTTGCCTCGAACATAACCCATATATTAGCCTACATATTTATGTATAGCCAAAGTTACATTAAGTTAACTGCTTTATTTTTAATCATAATTTATTATCAATGCCCAGTTCGATGTTTGTCTTCAGAACCTGTTCTTTATTCGCCTCGTGTGAATGCTTTTAAGACCATCGTGGTCAATCACCTAAATTAAAAATGAAATGGGGGATTTATGCCTTCCAAAAATACATCTTGGTATTCCAATGTGAATCCAAATGTCTTTTTAAGTACAGTCATTATTATTGCGTTATTTCTCACCTTAGTGGTTTTAGCACCCAACGCTTTTGATCTTCTGACCAAACAATTGAATCAATGGATTACAGACTCCTTTAGTTGGTTCTACGTTCTTTCTGTCGCTATTTTCCTGATTTTACTCATTTACATTGCATTTTCAGACATGGGTAAAATCAAACTCGGTCCTGATCACAGCCAACCGACCTATAGCAATGGTTCATGGTTCGCTATGCTGTTTACTGCGGGAATGGGCATTGGCTTAATGTTCTTTGGTGTTGCTGAACCTGTGATGCATTATGTCTCACCACCCGTCGGTGAAGGTGAGACGATATCAGCAGCACAACAAGCCATGCGTGTTACCTTTTTCCATTGGGGTTTTCATGCATGGGCGATCTACACCATTGTCGGTTTAGCATTAGCTTACTTTGCATATCGACATCATTTACCCTTAAAGATTCGCTCAGCACTATACCCGATCATTGGTAAGAAAATTTATGGCCCAATTGGAGATGCTGTAGATACCTTTGCCACCATCGGTACGGTATTTGGTGTGGCGACGACACTTGGCTTTGGTGTAACACAGATTAACTCAGGGCTAAATTATTTATTTGGTATAGAGCAATCATCAACGACGCAAATTTTTTTGGTGATGATTGTCAGCGCGATGGCATCACTGTCTGTATTTTTCGGATTAGACAAGGGAATTAAACGCTTATCAGAGCTTAATCTGATTTTGGCAGTTACCTTGTTGCTCTTTGTTTTCTTTGCAAGTTCAAGCATTTATTTATTACAAACTACGATTCAAAATGCAGGTCAGTATGTTTCTAATTTATTTAGTATGACTTTCAATCTCTATGCCTATCAACCAAATGGCTGGATTGGTGGTTGGACCATTATGTACTGGGCATGGTGGATTTCATGGTCACCATTTGTAGGGATGTTTATTGCCCGGGTCTCAGAAGGGCGGAGTATTCGAGAGTTTATCGTGGGAGTATTGCTTATTCCGTCAGGCTTTACCCTGATTTGGATGGGCTTTATGGGTAATGCTGCACTGTATAGCATTTTGCATGAAGCCAACCATGGACTGGTCACTGCGGTTCAAACGGATTCCTCTGTTGCACTGTTTGAGTTTTTACAAACGCTTCCATTCTCTTCTGTCATGAGTTTAGTTGCTACCTTATTGATCATGTTGTTTTTTGTCACCTCAGCGGATTCAGGTGCTTTAGTCACAGATTATCTCACTGCAAAATCTGATCAATCTCCAGCTTGGCAACGTTTATTTTGGACATTCTTGATGGCGTTTCTTGCGATCGTTTTGCTTTTAGTGGGTGGCTTAAGCGCCTTGCAATCTGCAACGATGATGAGTGCCTTGCCTTTTACATTGATCATGTTGTTTATCAGTTGGGGTTTGCTGAAAGCCTTAAAACTGGATGTCACCAAAATGTATGCACTTCAAGATGCGAGAATCACACCGCGAGCGATTCAAACACCACGTAGTTGGCAACAACGTTTAGGCTTGATTATGCATTATCCGCATAGTGAAGCTGAAGTGCGCCATTATATTGATATTGAAGTAAAGTCTGCTTTTGAAAGTGTACAAGTCGAATTTGAACGACGTTACTTAAACGTGACTATTGAGACCATTGAAAATGGTTTGGCATTAAAAGTGGATCATCACAATGAAGTGAATTTTATCTATCAAGTGGTGGCTCGTGAGACTTTACCGCCAAGCTTCATGCCTGAATCGAGTGAAGAAAATATTCGATATTTTCAAGCGGAAGTGTTCTTGCGAGAAGGTGGTCAGGCCTATGATGTGATGGATTGGACGCGGGAGGATTTACTTCAAGACATCATTGATCAATATGAGCGTCATTTGCATTTCCTGAGCTTGGTGCGCACACCTGATTAAACATCGTCAACTCTAAAATTTTTAAAGTTGATTTACATGTTCTAAATCATTGTTATGATTAAGTAAATGTACCGTAACTTACGGTACATTTTTCTCGTCAAATTGAGAAACTTTAACTAAAACTTTTCCTTGGTTATTGCCAGATAATAAGCGGATAAAAGCATCAGGAGCTGCTTCAATCCCCTCAAAAATGTCTTCTTGATTTGTGATTAGATCGTTCTTAAACCAATAGCTTACATCTTTAATGAAATTGTCATAATGCGTGGAATAATAATCTGTAATGATATAGGGAGTGAGTTTTAATTGTTTTAATAAAACATCATAAAGAAATTCAGAAAGTTTTATTTGTCCATGTGGTAATGGTTGCTGATTATAGTACGAAATTAAACCACATAATGGTATACGTGCACTCAAATTGAGTCGTGGAAAGATCGTTTCTAGAACACGACCACCAACATTTTCAAAGTACACATCAATTCCATTAGGAGTAGATTGTTCAAGTAGTGATTCAAAATTTGGATCTTTATAATCAAGACATTGGTCAAATCCAAACTTTTCAACGACAAATCGACATTTTTCCTTGCCACCAGCAATACCAATGACTCTAGCTCCATTAATTTTTGCTATCTGTCCTGCAACTGAACCAATCGCGCCTGCTGCAGAAGAGATCACAACAGTTTCTCCTTTTTTAGGTTGGCCAATTTCTACCATTCCATAATAGGCAGTAAATGCAGGTAAGCCAAATAGGCTGAGGGCCAAGGAAAGCTTTGGAATATCTTTATTAATCTTTTGTATATCATTTCCATCAGATATTGAATATTTTTGCCATCCAGAATTGGCTAAAACAATATCACCAACTTTAAAATTTGAGTTTTGAGAGTTTTCAACGACACTGATGGTCGACCCAATGATCACATCTCCAATTTTCAAAGGCGTGACATAAGTTTGATGTGTTTCGAAAAACTCATCCATACGATTTCTCATATAGGGATCAAGTGATAAATATAAGGTTCTTAACAGTATTTGACCTGTTTTTAGCTTAGGGACAGTAGAAGTTTTAATTAAAAAGTCATTTTTATTTGGAAGACTAACTGGTCTTTTATTTAAAGTGACCATGATATTGTCTGAAGGTGAATGTTCCATATCTAAGCCCAATAAAACGTCTAATTATGGACTCTAAACTAATATATTTATCTTGGGAGAGATGTTTTTGGAACAATGTATTCTATAAATGGATCTGTAAAATTTAGTAAACGGATTGTTTGCTTAATATATTTTTTAATTAATGCGAATCACGGATAAGGATTCTTCTTTAAAATCATAATATAAATATAATTTATGATTAATTTTTAGCGCTATCAGATCAAGGCACAGACTTTTTGATGATCAAAATGATGGATAAGCCTCAAGATGAATGGTCTTATTTTCTTAAGCAGGATTCGGGTTAATTAAATATTACTCACAATTGTAATTAAAAAAAGCCCTCAACGAGGACTTTAAATAAGGTTTTCATGCACGATTTTTGACAATCCCATCGTCAATCAATTGTTGGAAATGTTCAACCAAACTGTTCTCAACTTCACGATATTCCATTCCTAGTTCATCTTTACTCTTCTGTGCATTGAAGTAGATTGGATAACCGACATTCAGCTCGACATATTTACGTGAATGTCCAAGAAAAGGTCCTACAGCTTTGATGAGAAACTTTGGCGTTTCCATTTTAGGGAAGGGATATTTGGATCCAAAATGTTGGGCCAAGGTTTGTCCCATTTCCAATAGAGATAATGATTTCGCACTAATAATATATCGACCCTTCGCATCTGATTTAAATGCAGCGATTAAATGTGCATCGGCCACATCTCGGACATCAACCAAAGCGCTCCATAGTTTGGGAACGCCAAAACGCGTTACACCACTGCCAAATTGTTGAAGCACTTCAACGCTACCGGATTTAGTCATAGGAGTAAGCGAAGGGCCAATCACCAATGCAGGGTTTACACAGACCAAATCCCAACGTGATTGCGCTTTTTGCATTTGCCATGCTTTACGTTCAGCAGCCACTTTAGAATAATAATAGGGCTGATGTTCAGGAGAGCTGGTGGTATTCCAATGGCTTTCGTCAAAGGCATTATTTTCAGTTTTTAAGATATCAATTGCATCGCCATAGGTTGAAGCAATACTCGAAGTCACCACGACACGCTTAACACATTCAGTGCGATTGACACTGTTTAAAACATTAATTGTGCCTTTTACTGCTGGATCGACTAAATCTGCAATCGGGTCTTTAAAGTTGGTCACTAGAAAAGGAGATGCCATGTGAATCACGACTTCACAGCCTTGCATAGCTTCATCAAATGAGCCTTCATCAAGGAGATTGGCTTTGAATAATTTGAGATTGGCATTGAGTTCTTGAGCAATTTTTTCTAGATGAGCAAAACTTGCTGTCTTATTTAAATCACGAACCGTTGCATGAACAGTGTGTCCTTGTTCAAGTAATTTTTGAATCACCCAACTTGCAATGTAACCTGTTGCTCCTGTGACTAAAATGGGTGTTGTTATTGTCTTGGTATTCATATTCATCAACTTTGATTCATCAACTTTGTTTTTATCATATTGAGAATCTCAAGATTTGTCTGTGATTAATTTGATCAGCTTTTCATATTGCCCCATTTATTTTTGTTCAAATAAAGCATTGGCACCGTCGCCTGTACATAGCTCAGCCTATATCATTATGTTTATATACCGAATATCTAAAAGCCTGTTTGATGAATTGGCAATTGTAACTGAATGAAAGTTTTTGATCGTCATCCTGAATTGAATTCACGTACAATGTCAGTTCTTACGCAGGATTAAATCCTGTATCACCAGATTATTCTCGTCCTTCGTTGATTATTGGCAAAAAAATGGCGCAAGCAAAGAAATTATTTCCGAAACAAAAATCGGAATTACATGTACGGAACTTACATCGCAGTCGTTACGATTTTCCTCAGCTGATTAAAAGTTGTTCTGAACTTGCTCCTTTTGTATCACTGAATAAATATGATGATCTTTCCGTTGATTTTTCTGATCCTGACGCAGTGAAAACGCTGAATAAAGCCCTGCTTAAGCATTATTACCACATTCAACATTGGGATATTCCTCAGGGTTTTCTTTGCCCGCCGATTCCCGGGCGAGCAGACTATATTCATTATTTGGCTGACCTACTTGGTGGGAGTAATGGCGATCAGATACCCCAAGGGCATAAAGTTCATGTACTTGATATTGGTGTTGGGGCGAACTGCATCTATCCTATGATTGGTCATCGTAGTTATGGTTGGAAATTTGTCGGATCGGATATTCATCCTGCATCGGTGAGTAGTGCTCAGCTCATTACACAAGCCAACCCTAATCTAAGCAAGGGGATTCATATTCGTTTGCAAAAATCGCCTCAAAATATTTTTAAAGGCATCATCAAGCCCACAGACCGTTTTGATCTGACTTTGTGTAATCCACCATTTCATGCTTCGCAAGAAGAAGCCAATTCTACAGCATCGAAGAAACTGCATAATCTTGGCAAGCGAGAGAATGTTAAGTCGGTCTTGAACTTTGGCGGTCAAAAAAATGAGTTATGGTGTGACGGTGGAGAAGAACGTTTCGTATGCCAAATGGTTGAAGAAAGTTCAGTCTTTAGTCAACAGTGTTTTTGGTTTACTACGCTTGTATCGAAAAAGACCACTTTACCAGCGCTGTTAAAAGCCTTACAACGTATTGGTGCTTTGGAAGTCCAAACGATTCAGATGGCTCAAGGGCAAAAAGAGAGCCGTTTTGTGGCTTGGACGTTCTTGAATAAACAGCAACAACAAGATTGGAAGCAGACTCATTGGCGCTAAGCTCAACTCGATGAATTTTTAGCTATTGGACGCTGGGTTTTGCCATTAGTTGGCTTAATTAAGGTAAAAATTTGCCTAAGTATTGCAGTATTGCTGATGTGATCGTGCAATTTAAACTTCTTCATATACGCTAAGATGAACAGGCACAGCCAAGATTTTGAATTTGGTTACAAAAAATCAATACTGCATAAAAATAGTTTTATCGGAAAATTTCTGCCCTGTAACTAATGCAAGATGTTCTTTTATATATGTTAATTCGATATTTGATGTGTGTAAATGCGTATGTTTCTCATTTTTATTTTATATAAATCATGGGTTTACATTTTTTTAATCTTTGCAAAATATCACCGTTTTCATCATAATGTCCACAAAGAAATGGAGATAATGAAATGCGTGGCAATCCAGAAGTTGTAGATTATCTGAATATGTTGATCGGTGGTGAGCTGGCTGCACGTGATCAATATCTGATCCATTCGCGTATGTATGAAGATTGGGGCTTAACCAAGATCTTCGAGCGTATCGATCATGAAATGCAAGAAGAAGCACAGCATGCTGATGCGATCATTCGCCGTGTATTGTTCCTAGAAGGAACACCAAACATGAACCGTGAAGATATTGATGTTGGCGAAGATGTGGTGAGCTGTTTAAAAGCGGATTTAAAACTTGAATATGAAGTGCGTGAGAAACTTGCACAAGGTGTAAAGCTGTGTGAAGAAAAAGGTGATTACGTTACCCGTGATATGCTACGTCAACAAATGTCAGATACTGAAGAAGACCATACCTATTGGCTTGAAAAGCAATTACGTCTGATTGAATTGATTGGTTTGCAAAACTATATTCAATCACAAATGTAATTTTGGCTGGCATATGCCCTAAAGTGTAGATAAAGTACCCATTTGAAAGCTCAATGAAAGTTGGGCTTTTTTCATGTCGGGACTTTTATTTTGTTTCTGAGTGCTTTATCGCAAGCGTTCTAAATAACAGCAGTGCATGAAAGATATTTAAGGATAATCACAAATTTTGACTATTAATCTCAAAGTGTTCGCTATATTTTAAGTGTTCATTCAGCACACAAAAAGAGAATAAAATGGATGTGGGTGCAGTACTCATTGAGCTAAAACAAGATCGCTTGAAACAAATAAATGATTGGCAAAAAGAATTAGAAAATAGAAAAATAGAAGCGATTGAAACACTTAAAGCAGAAGGTGTCTTGATTGAATCTTGGTTTTATTTAAATTTAGAGGCTAAGGATTATCTTATTGCTTATATGCGCGCCCACGATATTGCAAAGGCACAACAGATTGGTCGTAGCAGCACCTTCGAGATCGATCAGGTTCATAAACAGTTTAAGACAAATTGGTTCAAGGTTTATCCAGCTAAACTGTTACTCGATTTAGAAAATAATGAATAAAATGTGTATTTAATTTGCGAATTTTTTTAAAGCACACACTTAATGTTAAGAATTCTTTCTTCGTCACTATCATTTAATACACTGAATTTTGTCGTTATTTCACAATGTAGTTGTGGTGAAGACTTTATATAGTAATAACAAATGAGGATAACGAGTTTGAAGGGATGCAGAAGATATTACTTATCACGGGGTGGGCTGTAGGGACGCAGCCATTACAAGCGCTGAAAGATGCACTGATTCAAAAAGGTTTTGAGGTTGAATTGATCAATATATTTAATGGTTTTGATGCCGATGATTTCATCAAACATGTAAAGCTTGCTGAGCAATTTGATGTGATTATGGGCTGGTCCTTAGGTGGACAGCTTGCGACAAAGCTTGCGCAACACATCCATGAGCAGACAGGGGAATTGAAAGCTTTGATCACTTTGGCCAGTAATCCTTGTTTCATTGCCAATGATACATGGGGGATTGGAATGGAGAATTCTACCTTTTTAAGTTTTAAAAGCGCATTTGAGAAAAACCCTATAACCACTTTAAAGCGTTTCTGTTACTTGGTGACTCAAGGGCGTAGTAATGCAAAATTAGACTGGCAAAAATTACAAAGTTCGGTAAATGACGAGGAACTTGCGCTGAAAAGTTGTGGTTTAGAGATGTTGGAGCAATTCAATACTGTTGACACTATCCAAAATTATCCCGGAAGTCAGTTACATGTCTTTGCTGAGGCTGATGGTCTAGTTAGTTACAAAATTATGGATAATTTTAGAAAATTAGGCGCAAAGTTTTTAAATGTAGATTCCGTTCATGGATCGCATGGATTTCCAGTTTTCCAATATGAAGCCTTAAGTGACAAAATCACTCAATATTTAAAACGACTCGAGAAAACTTAATCAAGATTGTCCGATCAGGCAATACCTTAATCTTTATGTGCACGTTATGATCAAAAAAGCATAAAGAAATGAGTCAAATTAGGAATGACGGATAGTTTTGATCAAGCACATCTCTGGCATCCATATACTTCGATGCTTGATCCATTGCCAACCTATAAAGTGAAGCAGGCATATGGCGCGACGATTGAGTTAGAAGATGGTCGCCAGTTGATTGATGGGATGTCATCTTGGTGGTGTGCGATTCATGGTTATAACCATGCTGATTTAAATCAAGCTGCAATTGATCAACTGCAAAAGATGTCGCATATCATGTTTGGTGGACTCACCCATGATCCCGCGATTGAATTGGGTAAACTGTTATTAAAAATCACACCACCCAATCTCGACAAAATTTTCTATGCAGATTCAGGTTCAGTTGCCGTAGAAGTTGCACTGAAAATGGCAGTGCAATATTGGACTGTTCAAGGTTCAACACATAAAACCAATTTTATAACACCACGCTCGGGTTACCACGGTGACACGTGGAATGCTATGTCCGTGTGTGACCCTGAGACAGGGATGCATCAAGTGTTTGGTTCAAGCTTACCCAATCGTATTTTTGTTGATGCACCGTCTATAGGATTTGATCAAACGTGGCATGCTTCCGAAATGACATCTTTAGAACAGATGATTCAGCAACATCATCAAACCATTGCTGCTTTCATTATTGAACCAATCGTTCAGGGTGCAGGGGGAATGCATTTCTATCATCCTGAATATCTCAAAGCAGCCAAAAGACTGTGTGAACAATACAATATCTTGATGATTTTTGATGAAATCGCAACAGGATTTGGACGTACAGGAAAAATGTTCGCATGGGAACATGCACAAGTTGCGCCTGATATTATGTGTATGGGTAAAGCCCTAACGGGTGGCTATATGACACTCTCTGCGACGCTAACGACTCAACATGTTGCAGAAAACATTAGTCGTGGTCAAGCTGGGGTGTTCATGCATGGCCCGACCTTTATGGCGAATCCTTTAGCTTGTGCTGTGGCTTTAAAAAGTACGCAATTACTGTTGTCACAAGATTGGCAAGCCAATATTCTGCGTATCGAAAGCCATTTAAAAACTAAGCTGACGGTTTTAAATCATCTTGATCATGTCAATGATGTACGTGTATTGGGTGCTATCGGCGTAGTAGAATTAAAATTCGATGTGGATATGCGTTCATTACAACAGCAATTTGTAGAACGAGGTGTGTGGATTCGTCCTTTCGGAAAGCTGGTTTATGTCATGCCGCCTTATATCATTGCGGAGCATGAACTTGAGTTTTTACTCACGCAGTTGGTCGATGTTGTTCAAAACATGCAGGAAGCGCTGTCATGAGTGTATTAGATCATTATGCAGCGCATTTGGATGAGTTAAAAAAACAAGGGAATCTCAGACAATTCACTGCAAATATTCAATTGGGTCGTGATATTCAAATCAATGATCGATGGATGTTGAATCTTTCATCCAATGACTATTTGGGATTGGCGAGTGATGAGTCACTTCGGGAAGAGTTCTTTGACCTGACTCCCGTTTCAGAGCGACGAATGAGTTCTTCATCTTCACGCCTTTTAACAGGGAACTTTCCTGCATATAAACAACTTGAACATAGTTTAAGTCAGTTATTTGAAAATCGGTCTGCGCTGTTGTTTAACAGTGGCTATCACATGAATATCGGGATCTTGCCAGCCTTATGTGACAATAAAACATTGGTTTTGGCAGATAAGTTGGTGCATGCCAGTTTGATTGATGGCATGCGACTTTCAACTGCGCAATATGTACGATATCGCCACAACGATCTTGAGCATTTGGATGCACTATTAAGAAAATACCAAGCTGATCAAAATTTTAAGCACATCATTATCGTGACTGAATCTATTTTTAGTATGGACGGCGATGAGGCAGATTTGGTCGCGTTGGTGGCGCTTAAAAAACAATATTCGAATGTGATGCTCTATGTGGATGAAGCACATGCGATTGGTGTTCGAGGTGAGCAGGGTTTAGGCATCGTCGAACAGGCAGGTGTAATTCAAGAGGTTGATTTTATCGTCGGAACATTTGGTAAGGCCTTAGCCTCTGTCAGTGGATATTTGATTTGTCATCCGATCATTCGAGATTTCTTGATCAATAAAATGCGCCCATTGATTTTTAGTACTGCACAGCCTCCGATGTGTATGGCATGGACAAATTTTATCTTACAGAAAGTTGTGAAGATGAGTGATCAAAGACAGTATTTAAAACGTCTGAGTCATTCATTGAATATTCAAATTCTTGCAAAAAACTATGATTGCCCTTCGAGTAGCCAGATTGTCCCCGTGATCGTAGGGGATTCGATTCAAACCGTGGCACTGGCCAATCAGCTACAACACGCAGGTTTCTATATCATGCCAGTACGCCCACCGACCGTTCCCCAAGGTGGCTCTCGTTTGAGGATTTGTTTAAATACGCGAATTGATCAGCATGATCTTGACCGTCTTGTGGCTTTGCTCTGAGGTTTAAATGGAATTAATTCATATCGATACGTTAGAGATCGCTAAGCGCTTTGCTCAAGCAGGGCAAAGTTATGATGAGCATGCCATTATTCAGAAAAAGATTGCGCTACGATTGATGCAATTGATGTCTAAATACCATTGTATAGATGGAGATCTAGCTCATCCAAAACGTATTTTTGAGATCGGTTGCGGATCAGGAAATCTGACCAAGCTCTATATGGAAAATCAAATCTTTAAAAGCATTTATCTCAATGATCTATATGAGGAAGTTAAACAACACTTTGAAACTGTGGGTTTAGCAGAAAACAGTTTTGAGGAAAATAGCTTCGAGTTTGAGGAAAATAGCTTCGAGATAAATAGACTTGAAAATCAGCACACAATCGAATGGCATATTGGCGATGCAGAGCAGATTGACTTTCCGAAAGAATTAGACCTGATCGTTTCAAGTTCAGTGATACAGTGGATGCACAATTTAGATGGTTTATTGAAAAAGGTGAATCAAGCTTTATTCAAACAAGGACTGTTTTGCTTCTCGACCTTCGGTACGCAGAATTTGAAAGAAATAAAAGCCTTAACCCAACAGGGATTAAGTTATTACGACATCAGTGAGATTCAACTCAAACTAGAAGATCAAGGCTTTGAGATTTTACATATTTCAGAACAAGTCGATACTTTGAATTTTAAGCATCCAAAGGATGTGTTGCAGCATTTAAAAGCAACAGGGGTGACAGCTACGGCCAGTAAATTTCGTTGGACAAAGCAATCCTTAGAGAATTTTTACCAAGCGTATCGTCAATTTATCACGACCGATGAACATGAAAATCTGGTTTATCCTTTGAGTTATCATCCTATTTATGTGATTGCGCGGAGCGTGGTATGAGTGGTCAGATTTACTTTGTAAGTGGCATTGATACAGGCATTGGTAAGACTTATACGACAGGCTATCTAGCAAAGCGATGGTTTGAGCAAGGTCAAAATGTGATTACGCAGAAACTGATACAAACAGGTAATGATGGTGTTTCTGAAGATATTGAGAAGCATCGTGACATTATGGGGCGTGGATGGTTTGCTGAAGACGATTCAAAACTCACAATGCCTGAAATCTTGAGTTATCCAGCTTCTCCACATTTAGCCGCACAAATTGATGGACGCAATATTGATTTTAAAAAGATTGAAGAAGCGACTCAAAAACTTGCAGATACATTTGATGTGGTGTTATTGGAGGGTGCTGGTGGTTTGATGGTACCACTCACAACTGAATTGCTCACAATTGACTACTTGGTTGAAAAGAATTATCCGATTATTTTGGTTTCTTCAGGTCGATTGGGCAGTATTAATCATACCTTGTTGAGCTTAGAAGCAATTCAACACCGTGGATTAAATTTATTTGCCGTGGCTTATAACCTTAAAGATGAATCTCAAGATCCGAAAATTTCACAAGATACGGCTGCCTACTTAAAACGATATTTAGAATTACATTTTCCTCAAGCTCAATGGATCGATATTCCTGCGCTATAAGTTCTGTAGTCACAGATCAACGTATAAAAAAAGCCACTCATGAGAGTGGCTTTTTTTGATTATTTCTTGTCTGAAGCTGAAATACGCTCAGCAATTAGAACTTTTTGAAACCTTTATTCACTGTAAAAGGTTTGCGCTGTGTAAAGCGAGATTCTTCACGTTGCTGTGTTTCAGCAGTGTTTCCATTCACTTCTTTACGCTCAAAGCGATTGCCACTGTTGTAGTTAGTGCTTTCATGGCGACGAGGTGCGCCTGTTGGGCGATCTTGACGGAAGCTACGATTGTCACTACGACCTGGCTCACCTGATGGACGATTGTCACGGCGCTGATCGAAATTTGGCTGACGAGAATCACGGCGGTTATCCGTATTCATAGGACGTGATTCACGACGGTTATCTGTATTCATTGGACGTGAGTCACGACGTTGGTCTGGACGAGATTCGCGGTTAAACTCAGGTTGAGCTTCACCTTCGTCACGGCGCTGTTGACGTAAGTATCCCCCACGACGTGCAGCAAGGGGTTTGTCTTGCATACGTTCGTTACGACGTTTCGCCATCCCAAACAAACCTGTACCTTGACGTGGTTTAAGCTCTACCGCTTTGGTCAAGTTGTCGATATCATTTTTATCCAATTCAACCCAACGACCAGTACGAAGTTCACGTGGCAAAATCACAGTACCGTAACGCGTACGTAATAAACGGCTTACTTTTAGGCCTTGTGATTCAAAGATACGACGTACTTCACGGTTACGACCTTCTTTTACAACCACTTGATACCAACGGTTAATCCCTTCACCACCAATTTCAGAGAACGATTCAAACTTGGCAGGACCGTCATCAAGAACAACACCTGTGGTCATGTTCTTTTTCAAAGCAGGTGTTACTTCACCCATCACACGAACCGCGTATTCACGCTCAATTTCGCTAGAAGGGTGCATTAAGCGGTTTGCAAGTTCGCCGTCATTGGTAAACATCAAAAGACCAGTCGAGTTAATATCTAAACGACCCACCATTACCCAACGATCACCCGGAATTGAAGGTAATTGATCAAATACCGTTGGGCGATTTTCAGGGTCATTACGTGAACAAATTTCGCCTTCTGGTTTGTAGTAAATCAAAACACGACGGCGAATTTCATCTTCAATTTGGAACGCAACTTTACGACCATCGATGCGAAGCTCATCGGTAGGTTCAATACGTTCACCCACTTGAGCAACTTGACCGTTGACACTAACACGACCAGCAGCAATGACTTCTTCCATATAACGGCGAGAGCCTAAGCCAACACGTGCTAATACCTTTTGCAATTTTTCACTCATAACAGCATAACCTTAGAAATAATCATCAACAGTTCACCTATTTAAGACATGGGTGCATGAGCATCCAAAGTCAAAAAAGCTTCCTTGGCATCCTGTAGGGGAGGCAATTGATCCAAAGAATTGAGACCAAAAGCATTTAAAAATTGTGGCGTTGTAACTAACAACGCGGGTCTTCCTGGAAGTTCACGGAACCCTGATTCTTTAATCCAGTTCCATTCGAATAACGTTCTCAATAATTGACTGTTATTCGTTACTCCACGTATCTGCTCAATATCAGCGCGGGTCACGGGCTGATGGTAAGCGATCACTGCTAATGTTTCTAACAATGAGGGTGATAATTTGGTTGGGCGTTCAGGCCATGTTTGAGCGATGGTACTGCGGTACTTTGCACGTACTTGAAAGCGAAAACCTTGAGCTGTTTCAACAAGCTCAATGGAACGACCATGTTGCAATACTGCAAGCTGTTGTAAATAAGCATGCAGTTGTTGCTTTGAATATTGATTTTGGAAGGCTTCTTTTAAACGAGCGACAGAGACAGGCGCATCACTTGCAAAAATAATCGCTTCCATTTGCATCAAGATTTCATGATGCAACTCATCGATATTAAATATTGTACTTTGATCGATCGTCATACATGTGATCCCTGAATTGTTAACGGGGACTCAATGCCTGAACTGACAATCTGAACTTTCTGCTGACGCGTCAGCTCTAAAATAGCCATAAATGTTACGACCATGCCCATACGACCTTGGCTCGGTTTAAGTAATTTTTCAAAACTCAGTACTTCACCGCTTTGAACCATATGTTGAATATAAGAAATACGTTCTTCCAATAAAACAGGCTCTTGGACAATCTGATGAACTACAGGTTCTGGACGATTAAAGATGCAAAATAAGGCATCACGGAGCATGCTCACGTCATAACCTTCATTCACTGTCTCGATATGCCCAATAGACACATTGGTTAAATAGGTATCACGATCCAAAATAGGCATCTGACCCAAGCGTTCAGCGGCTTGTTTTACTCTTAAATAGGTTTCTAAACGATCAATCAGCTCTTGTTTGGGATCTTTTTCAATATGAATCGCTTTCGGTTTAGGCAGTAATAAACGAGACTTTAAATCTGCCAACAGTGCCGCCATTACCAAGTAATCCGCAGTCAGCTCAATATTTAACGATTTCATACTGTCGATATACGATAAATATTGGCTTGCAATCGGAGAGATATCCAATTGAAGCAAATCAAAGCCATTTTTTTGAATCAGGTAAATCAGAAAATCGAGTGGTCCTTCGAAATGTTCTAATAGAATTTCGAATGCTGCAGGCGGAATGTATAAATCTTCAGGAATATCTTCTTGCCACTCATCCATGACACGGATGTGTGAAGAAGGCTCCATCGAATTATGGATTGCTTGAGTCATTACAGTTATTAGCCACGCGAATTTTCAAAAGCATGTTGAGCGATTCAGGAGATCACTTATCGAAATCAGTAAAAAGGACAGTGATTCGAATTGCATAAAAAGAATAGGTCTATTCTAAATGAAAAAGCCCGATGAATAAATTGAAAATAGCGGTTTTTACGATAAAAAGTATTAAATAAAGTACTCGAGCTTCAAATTAGATCGAAGTTGATGTTTTGTAAGTGTGTTTTGGTTATTATTTTAAATAAGATACTAGATAAATATTCATAAAAACTGCAAAATTGAGACTTTGGTCATATTTATTAAGAATAAAAATGTTTGAATATCTAAAAACAGAATTAAATGAATTTAACCAAGTGGTTGGGGCACCTGTTGAAACGGATGAAATTGATAAATTTCATGCAGAGCAACTGAATGGTCGTTGGTGCAAAATCATTCCAGTGAATAGCATCTCGGAAGAAGATGAAGATAGCGCTTTTAGAAATATTTGGCGAACTTTAGATCGAGATACTGAGTTAGAAAATGCAAAAGCCATTTGGACATATATGCGTTATGACGGGTTCAATACGCAGGATGATCTCAAGGCAAGTTTAAAAACTGAATTTGGTTTAAAGCAGGCACAACACTACTTGGTGCAAGTAGGACATCAGTATTGGGGCTGGATGGGTTTGATCAATATTGATGAGCTTAATCGTAAAGCTGAAATTGGTAATCTCTTTTTTTCTGAGCAGTTACGTCATACCACAGCAGCAACCGAGGCGGTTTATTTATTACTCAATCAATGCTTCGAATATGGATTCCGTAAAGTTGAATGGCGCTGCGATGAATCCAATGAGGCTTCAGTAAATGCTGCGGTACGTTTTGGTTTCTTATACGAAGGGACGCTGAGACAAGATCGAATCGTCAAAGGTCGTAACCGAAACACAGCTTGCTTTTCAATTTTGGATGAAGAATGGCAAAAACTGAAACTGGCTTTTGAAGATTGGTTGAAACAAGAAAATTTTAATCTAGAGCGTGAGCAAAAAAATCGACTAGAAGATTTTATGAAGCTTTATCCAATCACAGGACGTAAAGATAAAAAATAGCATGTGTAGGTTAACCCGAATCACCTATAAGGATTTTCCTTTAAAATCATAGGATAAGCGTAATTTTATGATTTATTTTTAACTTTATCAGACCAAAGAGCGGACTTTTTTGTGATCAAAATCATGGGGGAGTCTCAATATGAATCTTCTCATTTCCTTAAGCAGGATTCGAGTTAGGTTAAGATACTGACCCAATCAAAAGCCATCTAGAAAGATGGCTTTTTTTATTTAAATGATGATTCAGCTCAGAGTGCTTAAAGATTATAATATCTTGAAAAGTGCTTACTCAAAAGCGCTGACATCACCTACACCGCGACGTACCACTACAGGGGTATCACCAGATAAGTCGACAATACTGGTTGTGGTTAAAGTCCCGAGTCCACTGTCAATAAACACATCAATGCGCTTTTCTAGTTGCAGCTTGATGTCATAAGGATCATCTAGAGGTTCATTTTGATTAGGCAGAATTAATGTACTGGTCAAGAGGGGTTCACCCAGTTCTTTGAGGAGCATTTGGCAAATCGTATTACTCGGGACACGCAGACCGATAGTCTTCTTTTTAGGATGCATTAAACGTTTCGGCACTTCACTGGTTGCAGGCAAAATATAAGTCGTGACAGCAGGGGTGTTGTGTTTAAGTAATCGATACATTGCATTGTCGACTTTAGCGTAAGTGGCAATATCTGAAAGATCGGCACAGATAATGGCGTATTGATGCTTTTCACCTAAGCCACGAATCTGTGCAATACGTGCCATAGCTGTTTTATTTCCGATCTGACAGCCAATCGCATAGGCAGCATCCGTTGGATAGACCACGACATCGCCTGCGCGAATGCGTTCGACAGCTTGGCTAATGAGTCGAGGTTGAGGATTGTCAGGATGTACTCTTAAATGCAGCATAATGATTCTCCTGATGTGATTATTATATTAAGTATCTGTAAATATATTTGCGGCTTAAAACTAATCATTTTGTAGCACTTGCTTAGTACCTTCAATCAGTGCAACACAGAGCAAAAAACAGAGTGCTTTTGTTCAATGGCGGATGGTGCACAATTTCATTATTACCTGAGTCAGGTCATGGTTCAATTGATCAATGTGGATTTTTCACCATTTAAATCACCTCTCATCCATTCAATCAATTTAAATGGTTACTCTTTTAGATGATAAACCATCTTGAGCACATCCATAGTACATATGCATTAGTCTAACATTTCACGCTTAAATTCATCAGCACGTAGCGGTTGACCTGCTCGACAGCAGAGACAAATACAATGAATAAAATGCGCTGCATCACGAGGTAGCTTAGCTTCACCACTAAAATATTTTTGTAGTTGCGCGAAGACGTTATCTTTAAAGGTTGCGCCATTTCCTGCATCACCTGTGAGGTTGTCCAGTGATACACGGAACTTACGACCAAAGGCTTGTGCGAATAACCATTCAATCGCTTGCGGTTTAATTTCAACCTGCTCAAATAAGGCTTGTTGCTCAGCGGTACGTCCATCGGGGGCATACCAATAGCCTAAATCGGCAAGTTTTCGACGTTCATCACCCGCAATCGTCCAATGGCTAATTTCATGTAAAGCACTATTAAAAAAACCATGTGCAAATTGAATGCGAGCTGAAGTAGTTGATGTTGCAGGAAAATATTCAGGTTCAAAATCACCTTTGATCAAAGTGACATTTAAGTGGGAAAACCAATGATTAAAGTGTAAGATAAGCCACTCTACCTGTAGCGCTTCTGTTTGCAGATTTACCCAAGGTGCGAGTTGCACGCGGTCTAAGTAATCGGCTAAAGCTGAAGGCATAGGATAGTTTAACTGTAATGAAGTGGTGACTTCAGGTTGCGGCTGCAACTGATGCATGACTTGTATTACCCAAATGATCTGTCTGAATAAGTACAAAATTGTATCTTAATCTTTGACAGAGTACTTATGAATTTGTAGAATTGCCGCCTTAATTATGTCAGCAAATACCTTTCCGGCACAGATTGAGCCGTTTAAATGGGCCGAACAAGGTTTTACATGGTCAGGTACCCTGCCATTGTCACGCCTTGTTCGAATTTCCCGTGAAGCTGTTGGATCAATTGATGATCAATTGATTAACGTAGACTGTAAGCTATCAATGGATGCGTATCATCGTATTGTATGGCTAGATGGTAGTGTGAAAGCAAACGTTCCAATGGAATGCCAACGTTGTTTGGATACTGTTGAAATACCCCTTGCTTTAGATTTTCATCTGGCTTTGATCGATAATGAGTCACTGATAGAGCGCTTGGATGAGGATGCTGATTTCATCGTTTTAGGTGAAAGTGAAGCAACGACGAAAGGTTCATACGATGCACCTGCCACCGCTGATTTACTTGCACTGATAGAAGATGAGTTGTTATTGTTGATGCCTTTGTCGCCTAAGCATGAGTCTTGTGTGCATAAGCATCAACCTACCGTTGAAGAGATAGTTGAAGAGAAACGAGATAATCCGTTTGAAGCTTTGGCTGCTCTAAAGGGTAAACTTAACTAATTTTTGTGTTATACTGTAAAGTATAAGACAACTGAATTTGTTCTGATCCATTTTTTCGATCTTTGTAAGGAGCCATCATGGCCGTTCAGCAAAACCGTAAAAGTCGCTCTCGCCGTGACATGCGCCGTTCACATGACGCTTTAACCGAGAATGCATTAACTGTAGACCAAACTACAGGTGAAACTCATCGTCGTCACCACGTGACTAAAGATGGTGTTTACCGTGGTCGTCAATTATTCGCTAAAGCAGCTGATGCTGAATAAGTGATAATGTATTAAGCGTCAAGCTTAGTAGAAAAAATGGGAGCGTAAGCTCCCTTTTTTTATGTTTGTTTTATGGTTATGTGTCGTTGGCTTTATGATTTTTGATCAAAATTAGAACATTTGAATTAATTTTAAAAAGAACACTGATCAATAAGTATCTTAAATCTTGATCAGTCGTAGTAATAAAAAGTAAGTCATTCTTTTATCAAAATATGAATAAATAGAGACTAAGCAATATGAAAATAAAAAATGAATTTTTAAGCTTGATGATGTGTGTATTTGCTGGCTTAACGATTTTATTCAGTCAAGCTCAAGCAAAACAATCCACTCAAAATATTTTCCATTAAGTTGATCAAAAGTTAGATCCTCAGCAGCGTATCAATATTCCCTTGGGTCAAAACTTAACTGAAAAACAATTTAAGGCGATATCAGATCATTTTCTCAAGCAGGGCAATCGTAAGCCAAAGCATTATGAAAATGACTTCTGTGTTGGGATAATTGATGATGAGGAGCAGGCAAACAGTTGCGGTGTGCCAGATTTTCGTCAGTTCAAACCCCAATACGCGATTGATTTGGTCATATTTGATGGTGTAATGAAAGATCAAAATGTGATGGTGGAAAATAAGCGATTCAATCGCCATAACTCAGTTTTTGATATTCGAAGAGTCAACACAGAACTCAACCAAAATGATGATAATGGTGTAGTGCAAGATCGTGTCACGTCTAAAAAATATCGGTATACACGTAGCTTAATTTTAAGAAATAAAAACCAAGAGGATTTAAATATATTTTATTTTAATAGAGTAAAACTTATTGTAATACAGTATGTTGTGTAATGTTAAGTGTGAAGGCTTATGTCCTATTCCTTGAAGGAGATTCAGGTTTAAACCCTCAATATTGCTTATAAATAATAACCAAGAAAAACGGTATTTTTTGCGATGGTGACACCGAAACAAGCTTGTTAAGATACAATCAACTCAAATTTAGACTACAAGATGTATTTATATGTCCATGATAGACAGCTCAAAATTTGTAAACGCAACGAAAACTGCCTTCGTATTTCCAGGTCAAGGTTCACAAAAAGTGGGAATGTTGGCAGAGCTTGCTGAACAGTTTAGTGGTGTAAAAGAAACATTTGCTGAAGCATCTGAAGCAATTGGTTTTGATTTATGGCACATTGCACAAAGTGGTGAAGGGTTAAACCAAACAGAATTTACACAACCAGTGTTGCTGACTGCGAGTATCGCATTATGGCGTGTATGGTTGGAACTCGGTGGTGTAGCACCCAAATATCTTGCTGGACATTCACTCGGTGAATACAGCGCATTGGTTGCTGCTGGAAGCTTAAGCTTAGGCGATGCTGTTAAACTTGTGAACTTGCGCGGTAAGTTGATGCAAGATGCTGTGCCACAAGGTGCTGGTGCAATGGCGGCAATCCTTGGTTTGGATGATGCGAAAGTTGTTGAGCTTTGCCAACAAGTGTCTGCACAAGAAAATGGTTCTGTTGAAGCGGCCAACTACAATGCCCAAGGTCAAGTGGTGATTGCGGGTGCAACTGTTGCTGTTGAGGCAGTGATGGGCTTAGCAAAAGAAAATGGTGGTAAAGCGATTGCACTGCCAGTATCTGTACCCTCTCATTGTTCAATGATGAAGCCTGCGGCTGAAAAGTTTGCTGAAGCATTAGAACAAACTGATATTCAAATGCCACAGATTCCTGTGATTCAAAACGTCAGTGCACAAGTTGCCACTGATGTTGCTACACTTCGTCAATCATTGACTGCTCAATTATATGAGTCAGTGCAATGGACGAAAACAATGCAATTTTTACAAGACCAAGGCATTAGCTATATTGCTGAATGTGGTCCGGGTAATGTATTGGCAAATTTGGCGAAACGCCTACCAAATATCGAGAAAGCATTTCCACTTGATACCCAATCTCGCATGGAAGATGCATTAAATGCCATTTTAGTGGCTGAAGGGAAAATTGCATGACACAAGAACGTAAAGTTGCTTTGGTAACGGGTGCAAGCCGTGGTATTGGTGCATCGATTGCTCAGCAGTTAATTCAAGATGGATTTTTTGTTGTAGGTACAGCGACATCGGAAGCAGGTGCGGAAAAATTATCTGCACAGTTTGCTGAGAATGGCGCAGGCAAAGTTTTAGATGTACGTGATGGTACGGCAATTGATGCTTTAGTATCTGATATTGAACAAAATTACGGTTCAGTTTTGGTACTTGTGAATAATGCAGGAATCACAAAAGATAATCTGTTGCTTCGCATGTCTGAAGATGATTGGGATGACATTTTAAATATCCATTTAAAAGCTGTCTTCCGTTTGTCTAAACGTGTCCTTAAAGGTATGACAAAAGCACGTTATGGTCGAATTATTAATATTAGTTCGGTTGTTGCGCATTTTGCTAATCCAGGCCAAGCAAACTATTCTGCTGCAAAAGCAGGCATTGAAGCATTCAGCCGTAGCCTTGCTAAAGAGATGGGTAGCCGTCAAATTACTGTGAATAGTATTGCACCAGGTTTTATTGCGACTGAAATGACAGCGCAATTGAGTGAAGAAATTCGTAAGAAAATGAGTGACCAAGTGGCTTTAAATCGCTTTGGTGAGCCTCAGGACATTGCTGATGCTGTAAGTTTTTTAGCCTCTGACAAGGCTAGTTACATTACAGGTACGGTTTTACATGTAAATGGTGGTCTATACATGGCTTAAAGCGATGTATAAACTTTGAAAAAACTTTAGATTCAATTAAACTAGTGGCAATTATAACGCCACAAGCAATGAGGAGAATTCCTGTGAGCGATATCGAACAACGTATCAAACAAGCAGTAGCTGAGCAACTTGGTCTTAAGGCTGAAGAGATTAAAAACGAAGCGTCTTTCATGGATGACTTAGGTGCTGACTCTTTAGACTTAGTTGAGCTTGTGATGTCTTTCGAAAACGATTTCGACATTACAATCCCAGACGAAGATTCTAACGAAATCACGACTGTTCAATCTGCAATTGACTACGTTTCTAAGAAACTTGCTTAATTAAAGACTTTTCAGCATCGCTGAAAATAAAAAGCCACCTTCATAGGTGGTTTTTTATTGTCTGTATAAAATAAAAATATTTCTATTAAATCAAAAAATTATAATTACATATCGTTACGTTTAATTCACCAAAGCTACACTTAAATGGTCTAAATTTTAGGTATAAAAAATAAAGTTAAATTTAAACATAAAACTTACGATTTTTTAGAACAACACCATTTAAAACTAAACGGAGAATACACATGGGTCTTTTTGATTTTGTTAAAGGCATCGGTAAAAAAAATACAGCACCTGCAGAACAGCAAGCAGCACCAGCAACGCCTGCTGAGCCATCTGCACAAGAAATTGCAAACAAACTATTAGGACACATCAAAGCACTTGGTCTTCCAGTGACAGGTTTGTCTGTAAGTTATAATGGTCAATCTGACTTGGCAACTGTAAAAGGGCAGGTTCAAACTCAAGCAGATCGTGAAAAGATCATTCTTGCAGTGGGTAATATTGATCACGTTGCGCAAGTGGATGATCAACTTACAGTGGCTACACCAGAACCAGAAAGCAAATTCTATACAGTGAAATCTGGTGATAACCTTTCTAAAATTTCGAAAGAATTTTATGGTGATGCCAATCAGTACAATAAAATTTTTGAAGCAAATCGTCCATTGTTAAAAAATGCAGATGATATTTTCCCAGGTCAGGTTTTACGTATTCCTCAGTAATCATTGAGGTTTAAAAAAGGCGCTTAGTGCGCCTTTTTTAATGTTTAACGATAAATTTAGCTCGCTCATATAGTTCATCAAAGGTAATAATTTCTATATTTCTTAAATCTCGTCGAAATAATTCTAAAGTGCGAATTTTTAGATCCTGTGTATATTGATCATCTTTTTCAATTTCATGCCATGAACCTATTATAAGAATCGCTTTAGAATCATAAGCACCTTGTTCAATTCTATTCCCTTGAGTGCAATAGCCTGCTTGATTTGTTTCAAATTTAGTTTGACCGCTGATCTTTTGTTCTAAAATTTGACTGTGAGCTTCATATAAGTCGTTTGAAAGACGCCAACAATTACCTCTCAATTTTTGTGATTTAAATAATGGCGTATTTGCTCTTTTTATTTCAACGAAAGTTGTAAACTTATTATCTGCCAGTACATAGTCAGCGATTACGGAATTGGAACCATCTAAGTTAGCTGCATTTAAATGTGCTTCACGTTGTAAAATTTTATTGAATCTATAATCTAGACCATATCCAAAAATCCATTCATTTTTCTCAAAAAATGTTGCCAAGTCTTTTCTTCAGAGTGTGATGATAATTCATTTGATTTCTGGTATTGCGTAAGCGCATTAGGATCATAAATTAAATTTTTAAATAGATTTAGCTGTTGTTTTCTATAGCCTGTATTAACTATATCTTTATCTGTTATGAATCCATCCTCTAATAGTTTTGTAAGTAGTTCATTACCTTGTTCAGCTTCTAGTGTTGTTCTAATTAATTTATAGATTGAGTTAGAAGAACTGTCTTGGCTAACCTTTTCTAATGAAATTTTTCTTTGATCAAGTTCTGTAATATTTAGTGATGATATTAATTCCAAAAATGAAATGATATTTTCTATTGTGATTTTACTTAATGTTAAAGATTCAATTTCTTTGGTTCTATCGAACTTTGTAATTTTAAAACTTTTGATATTATTTTTTATGCATGTAATTTGAAATTTAAGACGATTTGTAATTTGTAAATTTAGAGATTCTTCTTCATTAATATACATGCTTAAGAAGCGTATATTTTGCTTGTGTATATGATTGTAAAGAGTGTGGGTGAGAGAGGAATGTGCAATTTCGATTTCTCTATCTAGAATTGGGAATTCTTCATCGAGTGTATACATGGGTTGCATGAATTTATCTCATATAATTGATTTTTAATAAGTTAATTATTTAATTCAAATCACAATAAAAAAAGGGAGGGATTAACCCTCCCTTTTTAGAAATAAATCTAAAAAGCTATTACCAGCTTAACGCACCACCAGTTTGATAATCTGTAACACGTGTTTCGAAGAAGTTCTTCTCTTTACGTAAGTCCATCATCTCAGACATCCACTGGAATGGGTTATTCACACCAGCGAATTGTTCAGGTAAGCCCAATTGAGCCAAACGACGGTTTGCGATGAACTTCAAATATTCTTCCATCATCGCAGCATTCATACCCAATACACCGCGTGGCATGGTATCACGTGCATATTCGATCTCAAGCATCGTACCTTCAAGAATCATTTGAACGATTTCTTCTTGGAATTCAGTCGTCCATAGACTTGGGTTCTCAATCTTGATTTGGTTGATCATATCGATACCAAAGTTCAAGTGCATAGACTCATCACGTAAGATGTATTGGAATTGCTCAGCAACACCATTCATCTTGTTACGACGACCCATAGACAAGATTTGAGAGAAACCACAGTAGAAGAAGATCCCTTCAAGAACACAGTAGAACGCGATCAAGTTGCGAAGCAAGATTTGGTCGTTTTCAGGTGTACCTGTTTTGAATGTAGGATCACACAACGATTGAGTGTACTTCAAGCCCCAAGCTGCTTTACGTGCAACTGATGGAACTTCACGGTACATGTTAAAGACTTCGCCTTCATCCATACCTAAAGATTCGATACAGTATTGGTAAGCATGCGTGTGAATCGCTTCTTCAAACGCTTGACGCAGAATGTATTGACGGCATTCAGGGTTAGTAATGTGACGGTAGATCGCCAATACTAAGTTGTTTGCAACCAGTGAATCGGCAGTCGAGAAGAAACCTAAAGAACGCATGACGATGGTACGCTCATCTTCAGTTAAGCCATTTTCAGACTTCCAAAGCGCGATGTCGTGGTTCATGTTGACTTCTTGAGGCATCCAGTGGTTTGCACAACCGTCCAGATACTTCTGCCAAGCCCATTCGTATTTGAACGGTACAAGTTGGTTCAAGTCAGCACGACAGTTAATCATGGCTTTATCGTCAACTTGTACACGTTGCGCGCCCATTTCAAGCTCTTCCAAGCCTGGAGCAACATCCAAAGTTTCTAAGGCAGCAGATGCTCTTGCCAATGAATCGGTTGAATGTTTTGCGGCGCTTTGATTGGTTCGAGCGGGTTGTGTAGCTGCCACACTCGACGGTTGGTTGCTTGCATCAGATACCAGCGGTGTATTAACCGTTTTTTGCGGTTCGAGGGGCGCAGACTTGAGTTCAGGTGCAGCCGGTTTTTGCGAATCATCTTCGAAATCGTCCCAACTTAGGATAGACATATCAATTCTCTCTACGTTGCTTATATCTTTTTAGTCAGACATCTCAACGAGAGATGCCCTCTAATATACGCTTAATTTGTGTAAGCAAAATTAAGTTTTGCCGATCATCGCCATTTTTTAAATAAAAGGCAGTCCACACTACTTATTTTGCTTACGCTGTTGTTTGCGAATCGTGATCCACGCAATAGTCAGTGGAATGTAAAAGCAAACTAAAAAGGAAATCACCAGAACAACGAGTCCTAACATATAGTTATGGGTCATAGGTGGCATGGTGATTTCCTTGTTTAAAATTTAATCTCCCTAAATCCCTCTTTATAAAAGAGGGACTTTCACATCTTAGGTTAGAGTTGTGATCCCCCTTCTTTTAGGAGGGGTTAGGGGAGGTGGTCAGATTACTGACAAGCCTCACAATCAGGGTTGTCAATTGAACATGCCATTGGCACTGGCGCAGCTTGACCGAAATCATCTTCTTCAGTCGGAGCTTCTGCTTTAGGTTGTTCTTTTACAACAGGATCCACAGGTGTAGCAACAGTCGTTGGTTTTACTGCATTCAATGCACCAGTGTTAATGGTTGATTTCTCAGCAGATGTCGCACCCAATGCACGGAGGTAATAAGTTGTCTTAAGACCACGCAACCATGCCATTTTGTAGGTCATATCCAATTTCTTACCATTCGCACCAGAGATGTAAAGGTTAAGAGACTGTGCTTGATCGATCCATTTTTGACGACGAGATGCAGCATCCACAATCCAACGTGGCTCAACTTCGAACGCAGTTGCAAAGATTGCTTTTAATTCTTCAGGTATACGCGCAATTTTTTGCACAGAACCTTCAAAATGTTTCAGGTCATTCACCATGACAGAATCCCACAAACCACGATCTTTTAACGCACGTACTAAGTACGGGTTGATCACTGTGAATTCGCCAGAAAGGTTAGATTTCACATACAGGTTTTGGAATGTTGGTTCGATCGACTGAGAAACACCACAAATATTCGAAATGGTTGCTGTAGGTGCAATCGCCATTACGTTTGAGTTACGCATACCGTCTTTTTGAACTTTGGCACGTAAAGTATCCCAATCCAAACGCGTAGTACGATCTACTTCAAACATACGATCTGGACGAGATTTCGCAACGATGTCTAAAGAGTCGATTGGTAGGATACCTTGATCCCAAAGTGATCCTTTAAAGGTCTCGTAAGCACCACGTTCAACAGCCAAATTACTTGACGTTGAAATTGCGTAGTAAGAAATGACTTCCATTGATTCATCGGCAAAATCAACCGCCGCATCAGAACCGTAAGCAATTTGCATTTCGTATAAAGCATCTTGGAAGCCCATGATACCCATACCCACTGGACGATGCTTCATGTTAGAAGTACGTGCTTGTTCAACTGCGTAGTAGTTGATGTCAATCACGTTATCGAGCATACGAACCGCAGTTTTTACTGTGCGAGCCAGTTTTTCACGGTCTAATACACCACCTTTCACGTGTTGTACAAGGTTAATCGAACCTAAGTTACAAACTGCGATTTCGTCTTGGTTTGTATTGAGTGTGATTTCTGTACACAAGTTAGAAGAGTGAACGACACCGACGTGTTGTTGTGGTGAACGTAAGTTACACACGTCTTTAAATGTGATCCACGGATGACCTGTTTCAAACAACATCGACAACATTTTGCGCCACAAATCTTTTGCACGAATTTTCTTGTGCAGCATATTTGTTTCTTTCGCGATGCCTTCATAATAAGCATAGCGTTCTGCGAATGCTAAACCAGTCAAATCATGTAGATCAGGTGTTTCAGATGGCGTGAACAATGTCCATTCAGCATCTTCAAATACACGTTGCATGAACAAATCTGGAACCCAGTTTGCTGTATTCATGTCGTGTGTACGACGACGGTCATCACCTGTGTTTTTACGAAGCTCTAGGAATTCTTCAATGTCTAAGTGCCAAGTTTCAAGGTATGCACATACTGCACCTTTACGCTTACCACCTTGGTTTACCGCAACAGCGGTATCATTGGCAACTTTTAGGAACGGAACAACGCCTTGAGATTTGCCGTTTGTGCCTTTGATATAAGAGTTCAATGCACGAACAGGTGTCCAGTCATTACCTAAACCACCCGCCCATTTAGAAAGAAGGGCATTGTCACGCATAGAACCGTAGATGTTATAAAGGTCATCTGCGATTGTCGTTAAGTAGCAGCTTGATAATTGGGGACGTAAAGTACCTGAGTTAAACAATGTCGGCGTAGATGCCATGTAATCGAAGCTAGACAATAAGTTATAGAATTCGATGGCACGATCTTCACGGTTGTCTTCGTTGAGCGCTAGGCCCATACATACACGCATGAAGAATAACTGTGGTAATTCGAAACGTACGTCATCTGAGTGGATGAAGTAACGGTCAAATAATGTTTGTAGACCTAAATACGTGAATTGATTTGAGCGTTCAGGTTTAATTGCTGCTGCTAATTTTTCAAGGTCAAAGTTAAGCAATTCTGGAGATAGAAGCTCAAGCTCAACACCTTTTTTCAAGAATGTTTCTAAAGCAGCACCTTCATGGGTATCTGTCGGTAGACCCAAGAACTCAAGACCTGTTGCAACCAAGTTGTCACGAAGTAAACGTGCTGTGACATAAGTATAGTTTGGTTCTTGTTCAATACGGGTGCGCGTTGCCATCATCATGGTGGTTGAGATGTCGGTTGCTTTCACGCCGTTGTATAAGTTTTTAACCGTTTCATCAACGATGGCTTGAACATCGATGCCTTCCAAGCCTTCACTTGCTTTGGCAATTCTTGCGTGTAAGCGACTTAAATCAAGAGGTTCTAGCTGACCGTTCATACCTGTGATTTGAAGAGAAGGGTGATGATGAGCGCCTTTTTGTTTACGTGCTTCTGAGCGTTGTTCACGATAAATCACATACGCACGAGCAACTTTCTGTTCGCCTGTACGCATCAGTGCTAATTCAACTTGATCTTGAATTTCTTCAATGTGAATTGTGCCACCAGACGGTAAACGACGGTTAAACGTATTCATCACCATCTCAGTCAACTGCGTGATGCGATCGTGGATTCGACTTGAATCAGCGCTTGGTTGACCTTCAACGGCCAAGAAAGCTTTACCAATGGCTACAGCGATTTTATCTGCATCAAAAGTGGCAACATCACCAGTGCGTTTAATCACTTGAAGTTGACCGGGGGTTGTATTAGCGCTCATTGTCAGCGTAGCTCCATTGTCATCATTATTATGTTTATAGACCATTTGAATCGGACAAAATGATGGAATTTCATCGTCACGACATTTGAGGGATAAACACAAGACTTAGTGGTTTAATTAGATTTAAGACACAAGATACGGTAATTTTTCGCTTAGATCAATATTGACATTTTGATAATTTTTTTTACCGAGGGGATGCATGATTTGAGCATTGTTTTCCCGACGAAAATCATTTTTGTGGTGTGAATATTTTTAAAGGTGGCTAGCATAACAGAGCTTTTTTGCTGTGCTTATAGATAAGGTTGTGGATAACTTTAAAAGCCGAAAAAAGAGATAATTGGCAGTAAAAAAGAAGCCAATGAAACAATTTGTATAAAAATTACTCGCAATTATTACTCAAAATAATTTAAATAAAGGATAAGGTGTGAATTAAGGGATAAAAACGCCTAAAATTCAAGGATTAATAAAAAACAACAAATTGCTACGGTCGTGTATCAGTTTGGTGAATAGCATCTTGTTTACAATGTAAACGTGTGTATATTGCAAGCATAGCGTGTTGAATCTACAAAATTTGTAGCGTAAACCCAGTCAAATATAGGGGCGGTGTATGAGCCAAGAAGAAAAGTTACCTAAAATTTTAATCGTTGAAGATGACGAGCGTCTTGCGCGTTTAACGCAAGAATACTTAATTCGTAATGGTTTAGAGGTTGGGGTTGAGCCAGATGGTAATCGTGCCATCCGTCGTATTATTGCGGAACAACCTGACATGGTTGTATTGGATGTGATGCTTCCTGGTGCAGATGGTTTAACCGTTTGTCGTGAAGTTCGTCCACATTATCATCAACCGATTTTGATGTTGACTGCCCGTACTGAAGATATGGATCAGGTACTCGGCTTGGAAATGGGTGCAGATGACTATGTTGCGAAGCCTGTGCAACCGCGTGTGCTTTTAGCCCGTATCCGTGCATTACTGCGTCGTACCGATAAAACGCCTGAAGATGAAGTGGCACAGCGTATTGAATTTGATGACTTGGTCATTGATAACGGTGGTCGTTCAGTGACATTGAATGGTGAGTTGGTTGATTTCACCAGTGCTGAATACGATTTATTGTGGTTGTTGGCGTCGAATGCAGGTCGTATTTTATCTCGTGAAGATATTTTCGAGCGATTACGCGGTATTGAATACGATGGTCAAGATCGTTCAATCGATGTACGTATTTCACGCATCCGTCCAAAAATTGGCGATGATCCAGAAAATCCAAAACGTATTAAAACTGTTCGTAGTAAAGGTTATTTATTTGTTAAAGAAACCAACGGGATGTAATCATCTCTTGGTTTAAACCAGAAGGCTTGAATCTGCTTTCAAGCCATTCGGCTTATCCGCCAATTTTCTAGGTTATTCATACGTGTCTAAACACAGTATCTTTCTGCGAATCTATGCAGGTCTCGTGATTTTGGTTGTTCTGGTGGCGATATTTAGTTATTTGCTGGTGCAAATCATTAACTATCAGCGCGCGCAAGAATATCGAGAGTCTTTGACAGATGGCATTGCGTATGTCATCAGTGAGGGCGTTGCTCGCCAGCAAACATCTCAACAAAAAAATGATTGGATTTCTGATGCATCTCATCTACTAGAACTTCCGATTTTTTTGTTGGATTCAAAAAAAGTTGAGTTGTCACGTACAGAGTTAAAGCGAATTGAACAACACAAGGCTGTGGTGCGTTACGATGCTGAAAAGGGCATTGCTTATCTGGTGGTTGGTATTTCCAATGATCCTACACAGTACCTCTATATCAAGATAGACAGTATTGGTGAAAAACAAATGAAGGTAATTCCTGTCTTTATTTGGGATTACTTGGTTTACTATCCTGGACAAGAACAAGAACACTTACAGAAAATCAAAGACCACTTCTATTACGATATTGAAATTAAGAATATTGCAACTTTGAAGTTGGATTCAGAACAAATTGGTCGCTTGCGTTCAGATCAAAGTGTGATTCTTTATCAAGATAGCGCAACGGCAAAAGGCACGACTTTTTCAGTCATTTCACCCATGCCAAACTCTCCAGGCAATGTGTTGCAAATTGGTCCGATTCCAATGTTCAATTGGATGCCATTTCAGTTGGCGGCAGGTATTACTTTACTCAGTATGTTTATCCTTTGTCTGGGTGTTTATGGTTTGATTGTACCGATGCAGCGTAAGTTGCGTCAGGTGAATGATGCTTTAAATGTCATGCAAAAGGGGGATATGTCAACGCGCGTACCTGTTGAAGGGCGCGACGAAATGGCCAGTCTTGCTTCTAGCTATAACAGCATGTCTGATCATATTCAGCGTTTGATTGAGGCGCAGCGGGAGCTGATGCGTGCGGTGTCACATGAGCTTCGGACACCTGTGGCACGTATTCGTTTTGGGATGGAGATGTTGGCAGATGAGGACGAGCATGAGTATCGTCTTCAACAAGTGGAAATGATTGATAAAGATATTGAAGCACTGAATACTTTGATTGATGAAATCATGACTTATGCCAAGCTTGAGCAAGGTATGCCCTCCTTAGAGATTGAAAAAATTATCTTATTCGAAGTGCTTGATCAGGTGGTCATCGAAACTGAAGCACTGAAAACCAATAAAAAGATTCAATTGGCGGCACCGCCTTTAAACTTAGTGGTCGATGCTGAGCGCCGTTACTTGCATCGCGTGGTGCAGAACTTGGTGGGAAATGCGGTGCGCTACTGTGACGATCAAATATTGATTAGTGGTGGTGTAACTGCTGAAGGCATGGCCTATGTTTGTGTAGAGGATGACGGTCCAGGTATTCCTGAAGCCGAGCGCGAACGAGTGTTTGAAGCCTTTGCACGTTTAGATGATAGTCGTACTCGAGCATCGGGTGGTTATGGTTTGGGGCTTTCGATCGTGAGTCGGATTGCGTACTGGTTTGGTGGAACAATTAAAGTAGATCAAAGTCCAACCTTGGGCGGTGCCCGTTTTGTGATGGAGTGGCCCGCACAGCGGTTTAAAAAGAAAAGAAGCGCAACGCATACATAGTTAAATTCAATAAAATTTAATAAGCATTGAGAAGCTTTGATAGGCTTTATAATCTGATTAGATCGTGTGAATCATAAAAAAAGCACCAGAAGGTGCTTTTTTATTGATTGGATATTTTTATTTATTGGATAATTGGAGCGGTGTAAACAATTAGAAGATCATCAAGAGGTAAATTGGTTGATCTCTTGATTGAATCTATCTCCAGCACATTTATAACTATTGATAGTTATTTGCATCAGGCTCATTGATTTTTTTACCGTCTCTCAGGGCGGTTAACGCATCTGAATTAAAATCAATCAATAAGCTGTTGTCGGATGCATTGATATTGTACTGACTAATGATCTTTTGATCTCCAGCGAGTGTTTCCACTGTATATTCATCTGCGATATTTAAAATCGCATCTAAATTTGTCGTGGTCGATGGGAGGTCTTCGCGGAAGACTTGATAAATGTCACGCAAATCGAAAATGGCATTATTCGCATCAGGATGTTTTTTGATATAAGACTCAATATGACGGATCATCAGTTGAGCATATAAAAAGTAATTCGGTTTGTGCGTAAATTCTAGGGACATTCTTGTTTTCCTTTTCGATGGAATTTGGTTGGTTAAATTCTTTATTTTTTAAACAGGTTGTTTATTTGGAAATAGTCAATGATGTTATGCAACATCTTTTACTGATCAAATTTTATATTGATCAGCTGTCTATATTTTTGAACTCTGTTTGAAAACAATGATGTTTACATTATAAATAACATAAACAATGGATCAGATGCAGTAAGATTTGCAAAAAATCACACGAATCTTAATGGGTTGCTGGGAATTTATTTTTGGCGTCTTGAACTTTGACTATTTTGAAAAGGTGATGCAATGTAAGCGATATGAGGAGCTTTCATACAATTAATAACCAGCTTTTATCAAAATAAAAAAATAATAATCAAAAATCACTTTTCTATTCAATAAAACGATTAATGCTGAATATAGGGTGATCAAATCATTTTTTTCTGAAGATTGCTTAAAATATCATCCCAAAGACTAAGACGCTTACGCTAGCAACTGACGACTGCAATCAGGTACAATTGGCGGGATTAATTTTGTGTTTGGTGTATTTAAAGGCCAATACATACATTCTTTTGTTAATAAATAGGCCTGCCAGGAGTTATCCCCGCATGAGTGCCATTACTCCATACGAATGGGCAATTATTGCCTTCGTGATCGGCGTTACATTTTTATGCGTCTTTATGCTGACTGTTCCATTACTCCTTGGTGGTAAATCATGGGGTCGTGCGAAACAAGAGCAATTTGAGTCAGGTGTTGTAGGTGCAGGTGGTGCACGTATTCGCTTGTCTGCAAAGTTCTATTTAGTTGCAATTTTCTTTGTGGTTTTTGACTTAGAAGCACTTTACTTATATGCATGGGCTGTTTCAGTTCGTGAAGTAAGTTGGGTCGGTTTTGCAGCTGCAGCCGTATTTATTTTAGTTTTACTTGTGGGTTTGATTTACGAACTTTCTACAGGCGCACTGAATTGGGCTCCTTCGGATAAGCGTAAAGCAGCAGGAATTAAAGCTAAAATCGGTTCTCCAAATATGGACATCGCGGAAATTACACGCTTTAACTCAATTGAAGAGTTGGTAATCGATCCTACGGGTCAAATTCCAGCACAATCGTCTGGTCGTGTGAAGTCTAAGACACCGACTGCATCATCTGATAAGGAGTAATACGGGATGAAATATACATTAACCCGTGCGAATCCGGATGCTGATCAATATCCACTTCAAGAGCGTCAAATCGTGACAGATCCGCTTGAAGAAGAAGTGAATAAAAATGTGTTTATGACTCGTTTAGAGGACGTAGCACATACAGCAGTAAACTGGGGGCGTAAGAACTCAGTTTGGCCGTTTAACTTTGGTACATCATGCTGTTACGTTGAGTATGCAACCACCTTAACAGGTGTGCATGACTTGTCGCGTTTCGGTGCAGAAGTTATTCGTGCTTCACCGCGTCAGGCGGACTTGATGATCGTTGCAGGAACGTGCTTCGTAAAAATGGCTCCAGTAATTCAACGTTTGTATGAACAAATGCTTGAACCAAAATGGGTGATTTCTATGGGTGCATGTGCAAACTCTGGGGGTATGTACGACATTTACTCGGTTGTACAAGGTGTAGATAAAATTATTCCTGTTGATGTGTATATCCCAGGTTGCCCACCTCGTCCTGAAGCTTTGATTCAAGCCTTGATGTTGCTGCAAGACCAAATTCAACTTGAGCGCCGTCCACTTTCTGCGGTGATTGGTGATGATCTTAAGCCTGTATATAAGCCAAAGATGATGCCAGAACGTGATCGTAAGAATGCTGAACGTATTGCAGTGAAAAACTTACGCTCTATGGATGAAATTAAATAATCTGAGCGACAAAATTTTGATGCACCCAAATGGGTGTAATTGTCGTTTTGGTTGACTGAATTTGTATTAAATAGGAAGCCAAGCTAATGGCTGAAACTGACATTGCTATGCCAGAGTCAACTCCAGTTGATTCACGCCCAGCATTTGCGATTGTAGAAGATCTCAAAACCAAATTTGGTGAGAACTTCTATGTGCAAACGACTTTTGAAGATTTTCCAACGGTCTGGGTTGAGCGCGCACGTGTACAAGAAGTTTTAATGTTCTTGCGTACAGTGTCACGTCCTTACGTGATGTTGTTCGACTTGTCTGCGGTAGATGAGCGTTTACGTACGCACCGTGACGGTTTACCTGCGTCTGACTTCACTGTGTTCTATCACTTGTTGTCACTTGAGCGTAACACGGACATTCGTATTAAAGTGGCGCTGAACGAGAGCGATCTCAATCTTCCGACAGCAACCAACATTTGGCCAAATGCCAACTGGTACGAGCGTGAAGCGTACGATATGTTTGGAATCAATTTCGAAGGGCATCCAATGCTCCGTCGTATTTTGTTGCCAACGTATTGGGAAGGTCACCCACTTCGTAAAGAGTATTCTGCTCGTGCGACTGAATATACTCCGTATATGCAGAACCAAGCGAAGCAAGATTATGAACAAGAGCATCTGCGTTTTGTACCTGAAGATTGGGGTATGAAGCGTGGTAATGATGATGAAGACTTCATGTTCTTGAACTTGGGTCCTAACCATCCATCTGCGCACGGTGCATTCCGTGTGATTTTGCAGTTGGACGGTGAAGAAGTGAAAGACTGTGTGCCCGATATCGGTTATCACCACCGGGGTGTGGAAAAGATGGCTGAACGTCAAACTTGGCATTCATTCATTCCTTATACAGACCGGGTTGATTACTTAGGTGGTTGTGCGCAAAACATGCCTTACGTGTTAGGCGTAGAGCAAATGGCAGGGATTACAGTTCCTGATCGTGCGCAATGTATCCGTGTCATGATGTCTGAATTGTTCCGTATCAATAACCACTTGTTGTTTATCGGTACTGCGATTCAGGATGCCGGCGGTATGACGCCAGTCTTCTACATGTTTGCGGACCGTCAAAAAATCTATGACGCGATCGAAGCGATCACGGGTTACCGTATGCACCCTGCATGGTTCCGTATCGGTGGTACAGCACATGACCTTCCAAACAACTGGCAACACCTGATCCGTGAAATCTTGGATTGGATGCCAAAACGTTTGAAGGAATACCACACTGCTGCACTGAAAAACTCTGTGTTTGTAGGCCGTACTCGTAATGTTGCTCAATATGATGCTAAGTCTGCATTGGCTTGGGGAGTAACAGGTACAGGTCTACGTGCAACAGGGATTGATTTCGACGTTCGTAAATATCGTCCGTATAGCGGATACGAAAACTACGATTTCGATGTACCCGTTGAATATGAAGGCGATGCTTATGCACGTGTAATGGTTCACTATCGTGAAATCGAAGAATCATTAAAAATCGTGAAGCAGTGTTTAGATAACATGCCTTCTGGCGCGTACAAAGCGGATCATCCATTGGCTGTTCCACCGCCAAAAGATAAGACTTTGCAAGACATTGAAACATTGATTACGCACTTCTTAAGCGTATCGTGGGGTCCTGTAATGCCTGCGGGTGAAGCTTCTGTTATGGCGGAAGTGGTGAAAGGTGCGTCGAACTACTACTTGACTTCAGACAAGTCAACCATGAGTTACCGTACCCGTATCCGTACACCGACTTTCACGCATTTACAGCAAATGCCTTCTGTGATTAACGGCAGCTTAATGTCTGACTTGATCATTTATTTAGCGACCATTGACGTCGTAATGGCTGACGTGGATCGCTAAGGGGTAAACGCATTATGATGATTTTGACTGATAAAAAGCCACGTGTGAACGTTGAAGGGATTTTGACTGCGGAAGAAATCCACGATATCGAACATCACATTGAGCATTATCCGTACCCACGCGCAGCATGTTTGGATGCACTGAAATGCGTTCAACGTCGCAACGGTTGGGTAGATGATGCACAGATGAATGCGATTGCTCAAATGTTGAGTATGAGCCTTGCTGATCTTGAAGGTGTAGCAACGTTCTATAACCGTATTTATCGCCAGCCCGTAGGTCGCAATGTAATTTTACTTTGTGATTCGATTGCTTGCTTCCTGATGGGTGCTGAGACTTTAGCTGAAGCATTCCAACGTGAATTGGGTATTCAATTTGGTCAAACGACTGCAGATGGTCGTTTCACGATTTTGCCGATTTGCTGTTTAGGGAACTGTGATAAAGGTCCAACCCTGATGATTAATGAAGATACTCACGGTCTCGTTGAAGTGTCTTCTGTGAAACAGCTCTTGGAGAAGTATGTATGAATACTGAACCAAAACCGATTTATGGCGACGGTAACCCAGAAACTCATCCGCTGACATGGCGTTTGAGCAAACAAGCGAATGTTCGTAGTGCTGATGACTATGAAGCGCTTGAAGGTTATGCAGGCTTTAAAAAAGCAATCACGATGCCACCGAAAGATGTGCTTGAAGTGATTAAAGCTGCGACCGTTAAAGGTCGTGGTGGTGCAGGTTTCCCAGCAGGGATCAAATGGTCGCTGATGGCACCAAATGACAACTCAGGTCCACGTTACCTGATTTGTAATGCCGATGAGATGGAACCAGGGACATTCAAAGACCGTTTGTTGATGGAAGATCTTCCTCATCAATTGATCGAAGGGATGTTGATTGCTGCTTATACATTAGAAGCGACACATGGTTATATCTTCATTCGTGGTGAGTATATCGAAGCTGCGAAGTACTTGAATGAAGCATTAGATCAAATCCGTGCCAAAGGTTACTTAGGTGAAAACATCCTAGGAACGGGCTGGAATTTTGAGTTGTATGTGCATACAGGTGCAGGGCGTTATATCTGTGGTGAAGAAACTGCATTGATTAACTCGCTTGAAGGTCGCCGTGCAAACCCACGTACTAAACCACCATTCCCGCAAGTTGCAGGTGCTTGGGGTCGTCCTACGATTGTGAACAACGTAGAGACCTACAATAACTTACCCGCAATTATGCTTCGTGGTCCTGAATGGTATATCGGTTTGTCTGAAGGCAAGTCGAAAGATCCAGGTACGAAAATCTACGGCGCATCAGGGAAAGTAAAATTCCCAGGTCTTTGGGAACTTCCATTTGGTACCACTGCACGTGAAGTGATTGAAGATCACGCGGGTGGTATGCGTGATGGCTTGAAACTGAAAGCATGGTTACCAGGCGGTGCATCTACAGACTTCTTGGCTGCAGAACATATCGATCTTCCTATGGATGCGGAAAGCATCATGAAAGCAGGTTCACGTCTAGGGACGTGTTTGCTCATGGTGGTTGATGAAACTCAATGTATGGTTTCAGCAACACGTAACCTTGAAGAATTCTTTGCACGTGAGTCTTGTGGTTTCTGTACTCCATGTCGTGATGGTTTGCCTTGGGCTGTTAAAGCATTGAAAGCTTTAGAAAATGGCGAAGGTAAGCAGGAAGATATCGATCACTTACAAGAGTTAACTCGTAAGCTTTGGATTGGTAAAACTTTCTGTGCTCACGCACCGGGTGCGATGGAACCTTTAATGGGCGCACTTAAACATTTCCGTGGTGAATTTGAAGCAAAAGTGGTGAATGCTGCTGCTCAAACTCGCAACGTTGAACAAGCTTAAGGAATTCGACTATGGCTACAATTCATGTCGATGGTAAATCGTATGAAGTCGACGGCTCAGAAAACTTGCTACAAGCGTGTTTGAGTCTCGGCATTGACATCCCATACTTTTGTTGGCATCCATCCTTAGGTTCTGTTGGTTCTTGCCGTCAATGTGCTGTTACTCAATATGCGAACCCTGAAGATACTCGCGGTCGCTTAGTAATGTCATGTATGACGCCTGCGTCTGACAATACCTATATTTCGATTGAAGACAAAGAAGCAAAAGATTTTCGTGCGTCTATTGTTGAGTTCTTGATGACCAATCACCCACACGACTGTCCAGTCTGTGAAGAGGGTGGTCACTGTCATTTACAAGATATGACGGTGATGACTCAGCATGATCGTCGTCGCTACCGTTTCACAAAGCGTACGCATTACAACCAAGAGCTAGGCTCATTCATTTCTCACGAAATGAACCGTTGTATCGCATGCTACCGTTGTGTTCGTTACTACAAAGACTATGCCGGTGGTACAGACTTTGGCGTGTATGCCAATGCATCACGTGTTTACTTTGGTCGTCCAGAATCAGGCACATTAGAGTCTGAATTCTCGGGTAACTTGACTGAAGTATGCCCAACAGGTGTATTTACTGATAAAACGCATTCAGAGCGTTATAACCGTAAATGGGATATGCAGTATGCGCCAAGCGTATGCCAAGGCTGTTCTTCAGGTTGTAACATCTCTCCGGGTGAGCGTTATGGCGAATTACGTCGTGTAGAAAACCGTTTCAACGGTGAAGTGAACCAATACTTCCTATGTGATAAAGGTCGTTTCGGAACAGGTTATGTGAACCGTGCAGATCGCCCACGTCAACCGCAGTTCCGTTCAGGTACGAATGTTGAAACCGTGTCTGTAGATAAAGCTCTAGATACAGTGATTGCAAATATCCAAGGCAAAAAAGTATTGGGTATTGGTTCGCCACGTGCATCGCTTGAATCTAACTTTGCGTTACGTGAATTGGTAGGACAAGCAAACTTCTCTACTGGTCTTTCTCAAAAAGAACAGAACTTGGTGGAACTTGCTGCATCCATCATGCAAACCGAAGGTGTATACAACCCAGGTATGCGTGAAATCGAAAGCTATGACGCGGTACTGATCTTAGGTGAAGATTTAACGCAAACTGCACCTCGTATGGCTTTATCTGTTCGCCAAGCTGCGAAGAATAAAGCTAAAGAAATGGCGGCAGAGAAGCGTACTCAAGAGTGGTTAGCTGAACCTGTTCAACGTATTGCACAAGATGCTAAATCTCCAATTTATATCTTGGCTGCAACGCAAACACGTCTAGCTGATGTGGCAACGGGTGAAGTGGTTGCTTCTCCAAACGACATCGCACGTTTAGGTTTTGCTGTTGCTGCGGGTGTGAAAGGTGAAGCAATTCTTGGTTTAGATGATGATGCAAAAGCATTTGCTCAAACCATTGCTGATACCTTGAAAGCGGCTAAAAAACCATTGATCATCTCGGGTACAAGCTTACAAGATCCTGCGATCATGGAAGCTGCAGCTCAAGTTGCTCAAAACCTTGGCGCTAACGCAGGTTTGACATTGACGGTTCCTGAAGTGAACTCAATGGGTATGGCAATTTTGGGTGGTCTAAGCTTAGAGCAAGCATTTGCTCAAGACTACGACACGGTTGTGATTGTTGAAAATGACCTTTACCGTCGTTTACCAGCGAAACAAATTGATGCTGCGTTGGCTAAGGCTAAAGACATCATCGTACTTGACCATTCAGAAACTGAAACTGTGAAAAAGGCGAATATCGTTCTTTCGGCTGCTTCATTTGCTGAAGGTGATGGTACGGTGGTTTCTCAAGAAGGTCGTGCTCAACGTTTCTACCAAGTGTATGACGCAAGCTACTACAAACCTGAATATGCAATTAAAGAATCATGGCGTTGGATTCATGCCATTGAAACTGGCGTAAAAGGTCAAGCGATCTCTTGGACTGTACTTGATGATGTGATCGAATCTGTTGCGAAAAATGTCCCTGCTTTAGCAGCGATTCAAGATGTCGCTCCAGATGCTGGCTTCCGTGTACATGGTCTTAAAGTTGCGCGTGAACCACGTCGTTACTCTGGTCGTACATCTATGCGTGCGCCATTGTCGATTCATGAGCCGAAACAACCGAGCGATCAAGATTCTGCATTAACATTTTCTATGGAAGGTTATGTCGGTAATCAAACACCTTCACCACTTGTACCATTTGCATGGTCAGCGGGTTGGAACTCTCCACAAGCTTGGAACAAATTCCAAGACAAAGTGGGTGGTTCATTGAAAGGTGGTGATTCAGGTATCCGTTTATTTGATCGTTTAACTAAACGTCCGGCACGTACATTCGTTGCGCCTGCACCTGTACTCATCAATGCTGAAAGCTTCCGTTTAGTGCCAATGCATCACATCTTCGGTTCGGGTGAATTCACAGTGAAAACTCCTGCAATGGAATCACGTATTCCTGAAGCGGTATTTGCAGTGGGTGAGCAAGATGCAACTCGTTTGAATTTGAAAGATGGTCAAAAAATCACTGTGAAAGCAGGTGAGACTTCAATCGTACTTCCAGTTCAAGTGATTGAATATTTACCAACAGGTTATATTGGCTACCCAATTGGTCTAGCACCAACGGTATCGTTAGCAGAGCCTGTATCAGTAGCGGTAGGAGCATAATTCATGGAACAAGAATTAATCCGTCAAACGCCGCTTTGGGCTGAGAACTGGCCAATTGCCTACTCAGTCGTTCAAGCGATTGTGATCTTACTGGTTGTGGTATTGATCGCTGCGTTGATGTCGTTCATTGAGCGTCGTTTACTGGGCTTATGGCAGGACCGTTACGGTCCTAACCGTGTCGGTCCAGGTGGTATGTTCCAGATCGTTGCCGACATGCTTAAAATCATGTTCAAAGAAGACTGGACACCAAAGTTTGCTGACAAATTGACTTTCCGTTTAGCGCCAGCAGTTGCGATGGCAACTGCAGTGCTATCGTTCATGGTTATTCCTGTTTCACCTTATTTAGGTGTTGCAGACATGAGCATTGGTCTGTTGTTCTTTATGGCAATGGCAGGTATCGCTGTTTACGCAGTTCTATTTGGTGGTTGGTCTTCTAACAACAAATATGCATTGCTGGGTGGTTTACGTTCTGCAGCTCAAACCATTTCGTATGAAGTGTTCTTGGGTATTTCACTCATGGGTGTGGTTGCGATTGCAGGCTCATTCAACATGCGTGAAATTGTAGAAGCGCAAAAAGATGTTTGGTTTGTGATTCCTCAATTCTTAGGTTTCTTAATCTTCGTGGTTGCGGGTGTTGCGGTAACGCATCGTCATCCATTTGACCAACCAGAAGCAGAACAAGAATTGGCTGAAGGTTACCATGTTGAATATGGTGGTATGAAGTGGGGGATGTTCTTCGTTGCGGAATACGTCAACGTGGTACTGATCTCTGCTTTGATCGTGACTTTATTCTTTGGTGGTTGGTTAGCGCCTTTCAACTTAGACATTCCGTTCCTTCCACCAGCGTTCTGGTTCATTATTAAAACCGCATTCTTTGTGATGATGTTTGTCTTGGCTCGTGGTTCGCTTATGCGTCCTCGTTATGACCAAGTGATGAACTTCGGTTGGAAGATTTGTTTGCCTTTAGCGTTGGTCAACTTGTTGGTGACTGGTGCTGTGATTCTGATGAATCAGGCCTAGGACAGCAGGGAGTACAAAATGTATAAAATTCTAGCTGGATTTGGGACGATCGTTCGTTCGCTGTTCATGGTGTTTAGCCATGCAACACGTAAACGTGACACCATTTTATATCCAGAAGTTAAAGCTGAAGACATCGTACCACCGCGTTTCCGTGGTCGTATCGTGTTAACACGTGACCCAGATGGCGAAGAGCGCTGTGTGGCGTGTAACCTTTGTGCTGTTGCATGTCCTGTTGGCTGTATCTCATTACAAAAAGCTGAAAAAGAAGATGGTCGTTGGTATCCGGAATTTTTCCGTATCAACTTCTCTCGCTGTATTTTCTGCGGTATGTGTGAAGAAGCATGTCCTACGACTGCAATTCAAATGACACCTGATTTCGAATTGGGCGAATACGTTCGTCAAGATTTGGTGTATGAGAAAGAAAACTTACTCATCTCAGGTCCAGGTAAATACCCTGACTACAACTTCTACCGTGTAACGGGTATGGCTGTAACAGGTAAAGATAAAGGTCAAGCACAACGCGAAAGCGCGCCAGTTGATGTACGGAGTCTATTACCATGATGTGGCCATTTTATTTGATGGCACTTGTGGCCATCGTTTCCACGATTCGTGTTGTGACCAACGCGAATCCTGTACATGCATTATTAAGTTTGATCGTGTCGTTACTTGCTGTAGCAGGGATGTTCATGATCGTGGGCGCGCCATTTGCGGGTGCGCTTGAGATCATCGTCTATGCAGGCGCGATCATGGTTCTTTTCGTATTCGTGGTGATGATGCTTAACTTAGGTCAACACACGGTTGAACAAGAACGTAAATGGATGACTTCATCTGCTTGGGCATATCCAGCGTTGATGAGTTTCCTGATGGGCTTAACGCTGATTTGGACATTTACTTCTGATTTCAACACCGTGACTGCACCATTGATGGGTACAGAAATGGTTGGACCGAAAGAAGTCGGTATTGCACTGTTTACGAAGTACTTATTATTGGTTGAAATTGCTGCGATGTTATTGCTTGCTGCCTTGGTAGCGGCATTCCATTTGGGCAAACGTGAACCAAGTGCAGAAGAGGAAAAGAATAATGGGTAATATCCCTTTAGAACATGGTTTGATTGTTGCGACCATTCTTTTTGCACTCGGTTTTTACGGTGTGATGGTTCGTCGTAACCTTTTATTTGTGTTAATGAGTCTCGAAGTGATGATGAATGCAGCAGCGCTTGCATTCGTTATGGCGGGCAGTGCTTGGGTGCAACCAGATGGACAAATCATGTTCATTCTGATCCTAACGCTTGCTGCGGCTGAGGCTTGTATCGGACTTGCAATCGTCCTTCAGTTCTACCATCGCTTCCATCATTTGGATGTAGATGCTGCTAGTGAGATGCGCGGATGAGTTTATTAGCATTAACGATATTATTCCCGCTCATTGGTTTTGTCCTTTTAGCGGCAGGGCGTAACAAGCTTCCTGAATCTGTTGCAGCCATCATTGGTGTAGGTTCTGTTGGTCTTTCTGCATTATTTGCTCTAATTGCAGGTATGCAGTTTATCAATAGCGGTCAACAAGCTGAAGTTCATCATCTTTGGACGTGGTTCAATGTTGCAGGTTTCGCACCTGGCATTAGCTTACACCTTGATGGTTTATCGCTCTTGATGCTCGGTATGGTCACAGGCGTTGGTTTCCTGATTCATATCTTTGCTTCATGGTACATGCGTGGTGAAGAAGATTTCGCACGTTTCTTCTCTTACTTCAACTTGTTCGTTGCGAGCATGTTGCTTCTCGTACTTGGCGATAACTTAGCGTTATTGTTCCTCGGTTGGGAAGGTGTAGGTCTGTGTTCTTACTTGCTGATTGGTTACTACTACCAAAACCCATCCAATGGTGTTGCAGCAATCAAGGCATTTACCGTAACACGTATTGGTGACGTGTTCTTATTGATCGCTTTGTTCTTAATCTTCCAACAGTTTGGAACTTTGAATATTGCTGAAATCGTAGCAAATGCGCCAACGGTTATGACACAAAGTTCATCACTCACCATTTGGACTGCTTTAATGTTGTTCTTGGGTGCTGCAGGTAAATCTGCTCAAATCCCATTACAAACATGGTTAGCAGATGCGATGGCAGGTCCTACACCTGTATCCGCATTGATCCACGCAGCAACCATGGTGACAGCAGGTGTTTACCTGTGCTGCCGTATGTTCTCTGTGATGGAAATGGCGCCAGAAGTGATGATCTTCATCTCAATCACGGGTGCGGTGACATTGCTTGTTGCTGGTTTTGCAGCATTGGTTCAGACAGACATCAAACGTATTCTTGCTTACTCTACTATGAGTCAGTTGGGTTATATGTTCATGGCAGTGGGTGCAGAAGCATACCAAGCAGGTCTGTTCCACATGTTGACTCACGCATTCTTTAAAGCGTTATTGTTCCTTTCTTCTGGTGCAGTCATTCTTGCGTTCCATCACGAACAAAATATTTTCAAAATGGGTGGCTTGTTCTACAAGAACAAATTCCTATTTGCATGTTTTGCCATTGGTGGCGGTGCGTTGGCGGCGATTCCATTCTTAACGATTGGTTACTTCTCAAAAGATGCGATTCTTGCAGCAGTATGGACACAACAGCATTTAGCGGGTGAGTCAATCTTCAATATCTTGTATTGGGTTGGTGTTGTGGGTGCATTCTTAACGTCTATTTATACGTTCCGTTTAATCTGGATCGTATTCTTTGGTAAAGAAAACACGCCTTATCACGAAATCAAAGGTGCAACCTATTGGGCGCCTTTAGCGATTCTTGCTGTACTTTCTACAGGCTTGGCAATTGTGCTGAAAGCACCTGTAATGAGTATTCTTAATGCTGCTCAAATTCCTGCATTTGAAATTCCTGAAGCTTTAGAAGCAGGTGCGCATGGCGCTGAGTATGTTGCAATTGCTATCGCATTGACTGGTTTGGTTGTAGGTGTCGTGTTATTTGCATTTGCATATAAAGCAGTTCAATCATTTGCAAACACTTGCTTAGGTGCTGGACTGGTGAATATTTGCCGTAATGCACTTGGTTTCGATGCGTTGTATGACCTCGTATTCGTTAAGCCTTATTTACTTATCGCGAAGATTTTAGGTCGTGATCCAATTGACGGTTTGTGGTTAATGCTTCCTGCTATTGTGAAAGGTGGTCATAGCTTCACAAGCTCACGTCAAACAGGTTCATTGCGTGAATACGCATCAAGCATGGCATTCGGTATCGTTGTCATTTTGATGATCTTGGTCGTGACTCAGGTCGTGGGGAAATAAGATGGAAATCACAAACAACTGGTTTTTACCCGCGCTGATCTTAGTACCGTTCATTGCTGGTTTTGTATGTTGGTTGGTCGACAAGTTCGACGAACATTTGCCGCGCTATATTGCGATGGCAGGTATGCTTGTTACTTTAGTGATCTGTATTGCACTTTGGCAGTCAGGTACGTATAGCTATGAAGTTGGTGGCGCTGCTCCAACATGGTCTGCTGAATTCATGGTGCCATGGATTCAAACCCTTGGTATTAACATCCACTTAGCTGTGGATGGTTTATCTTTACTCATGGTTGGCTTAACTGCACTCCTTGGTGTGTTAGCAGTGGGCTGTTCATGGGGCGAGATTCAAAAGAATGTTGGTTTCTTCCACTTAAACCTTTTATGGTCTTTGGGTGGTGTGATCGGTGTATTCTTAGCGATTGATATGTTCCTCTTCTTCTTCTTCTGGGAGATGATGTTGGTGCCAATCTACTTCTTGATCGCGCTTTGGGGTCATAAAGGAGCAGATGGTAAATCGCGCGTTTATGCTGCAACTAAATTCTTCATCTACACACAAGTTGCTGGTTTGATCATGCTTGTGGGTATTCTAGGTCTGGTGATCTATGGATACATGATGACGCAAACGATTAGCTTCGGTTATGGTCATTTAATGGCTGTAGCAAATGCACTGGATACTCAAGCACCCGCAATTGCTTATGCATTCATGATCTGTTTATTCATCGGTTTTGCCGTAAAACTTCCAGTTTTCCCATTGCACGGTTGGTTACCAGATGCGCATGCTCAAGCGCCTACAGCAGGTTCTGTAGACTTAGCAGGTATCTTGATTAAAACAGCGGCATACGGTTTATTACGTTTTGTGATTCCGTTCTTCCCCGCTGCGTCTGCACAGTTTGCAGATATCGCAATCATTCTTGGTTTGATCGGTATTTTCTACGGTGCATGGTGTGCTTTCCAACAAACAGATATGAAACGTCTGCTTGCGTACACTTCAATTTCACACATGGGCTTTGTATTACTTGCAATTTATGCAGGTAACGTTCTGACGTTCCAAGGCTTAATGATCATGATGTTGGCACATGGCTTGTCATCTGCTGCATTGTTCATTATGTGTGGTCAAGTGTATGAGCGTTTACATACGCGTGATTTACGTTTGATGGGTGGTATTCGTGGTCAATTCCAATACTTACCATTCTTCTTAATGTTCTTCGTCGCTGCACTTGTGGGTATTCCAGGTTTAGGTAACTTTATCGGTGAATTCCTGATCTTGATGGGTGCGTTTGCCAAGTTCCCAACGTTCACAATCATTGCTGCGGTCAGCTTAGTATTCGCTGGTTTGTATGGTTTGATCCTGATTCACAAAGCATTGTTTGGTACGCCAAATGAAGAGCAAAAGCAGCACTACACGAGCCCATTGAAAGATTTAAATGCGCGAGAGTTAGTGATTCTGTCGATCTGTGCTTTAGGTCTACTGTGGCTCGGTCTTTACCCACAAACCTTCCTTGATATTTCAAACTCAAGTATGGCGTGGTTAGCGAACAGCTATATTCCAGTACAAGAAGCAGTTGAAGTTGTTCAACAAACAACAACTCAATTTGAAAATGTGGAGATCCAATAAGTCATGAACTTCACACTCTCTTTTTCTGAGCTAATGCCATTGGCTCCAGTGATGATTGTTGCTTTGACAGCAATCGTCGTGATGATCCTTACAGCGATCAAACGTAATCACAATCTGATTGCGACTGTTTCTGTGATTGGTCTGAATTTAGCACTGGCAAACATTTTATTAACCATGTTTGGTGGTGAAGTTGTTCCTAAAAATGTGATGGGTCTGTTTATTGTAGATCCATTCTCATTGCTTTATCAGTTGGTGATTATTGTTGCAGCACTTGCTTGCTGTACTTTATCGCATGCTTATATTGACTCGTATAAAGACAATCGTGAAGAACTGTATATCTTAATGTTGATCTCGATTTCGGGCGCAATGTTAATGGTATCAAGCGCTCACTTTGCATCGTTCTTCATCAGCTTAGAGTTGATGTCGATTCCTGTATATGGTCTGTTGGCTTATACACATCAACGTGCGAAGTCTTTAGAAGCGGGTATTAAGTATCTTGTGCTTTCAGCAACCGCTTCGGCGATGTTGTTGATGGGTATGGCTTACGTTTACGCAATGTTGGGTTCACTGTCATTTGCTGGTCAAGTCGATGATATGTTCTGGACATTAACGCAAACTCAAGATCCACAATTGATGATGGCGCTTCAAGCGTATCTTCCACAATTGGGTGAGAAATTCACGTCTGTATTCGGCATCTTGGGTCTTGGTTTAATCGTTGCCGCAGTTGCATTTAAATTGTCTCTTGCGCCATTCCATAAATGGACACCAGACGTTTATGCAGGTGCGCCTGCGCCAATCGCAACGTTCTTAGCAACTGTTGCAAAAGTGGCGATGATTGGTTTGTTTATTCGTTACTTATTGTCTTCTGGCGTGATTGGCGTTGAAGCAATCAAGACGATCATCATCGTGATTGCAGTGATGTCGATTCTTGTAGGTAACTTACTTGCGGTTAAACAAGTCAACCTTAAGCGCATCTTGGCTTACTCTTCAATTGCGCATTTCGGTTACTTAATGCTCGGTCTGATTAGTGCATCATTCTTGAGCTTAACGTCTGTAAACGTATATGTGGTGACTTATGTATTAACAACGATCGGTGCTTTTGGTGCTGTCGCGTTAATGTCGAGTCCGTACAACAATGCCAATGAAGCAGAAACACTTGCCGACTATCGTGGTTTGTTCTGGCGTCGTCCAGTGCTAACGGCTACCTTAACAGTGATGATGTTGTCTTTAGCGGGTATTCCGTTAACAGCGGGCTTCATTGGTAAGTTCATGCTTGTGATGACGGTTGTGTCTGAGCAACATTGGTTCTTTGCTGCAATGATCATTATCGGTTCAGGTATTGGTTTGTACTACTACCTCCGTGTGATGATTGTGATGTATATGACAGCACCAGAAACACCACGTATTGATGCTGATAAACATTGGGGTCAGAAAGTGGGTGGCATCATGGTGTTGCTTGCAGCATTGGCAGTATTGGTGATTGGTGTTTATCCAGATCCGATTATTGCTTTGGCGAACCAAGCACAACTGGTAGCTCCATTACACATTGTTCTTCAATAAAATTGTGTAATCATCTAAAAAACCTATAGCGGTTAACAAAAAAAGCCCTCATTGATTGAGGGCTTTTCTTATTTCTTATATAAAAAACATTTATAATAGTGGAAATTTACTTTTATGTTTTAGGTGTTCTCCCGTGCCCATTCAAGAAATCCGTCATCCGCTCATTCGTCATAAATTAGGTTTATTACGTCGTGCAGATATCAGCACCAAGAACTTCCGTGAACTTGCTCAAGAAGTAACCATGCTTTTGACGTATGAAGCAACAAAGGACTTACCCGTGGTTGACCATGAAATTGCGGGTTGGAATGGTAAAGTCACTGTTGACCGTATCGCGGGCAAGAAAATTACTGTCGTACCGATTCTACGCGCTGGTATTGGGATGCTCGATGGATTCTTAAACCTAATCCCAAGTGCTAAAGTTTCTGTATTGGGTCTTGAACGTGATGAAGAAACACTTGAAGCGCGTACTTACTACAAAAAGTTAGTACCTGACGTTCAAAACCGTTTAGCCATGATCATTGATCCAATGCTTGCAACGGGTTCTTCATTGGTTGCTGCGATTGATGTATTGAAAGCAAGTGGCTGTAAAGATATCCGTGTCATGGTTTTGGTTGCTGCACCTGAAGGAATTAAACGTGTAGAAGCAGCTCACCCAGATGTTATTATCTTTACTGCATCGGTTGACCAAGGTCTAAATGAAAATGGTTATATTGTTCCCGGCTTAGGCGATGCGGGTGATAAAATTTTCGGTTCTGTGCAAAAAGACTGAATTTAAAATCAGTAAAAAAGGGGCTTGGTGCCTCTTTTTTTATATACTAAGATCAATGTGTTTATAGAGTAGGGTTAAGTTCATGAAATTAGAATTTAAATTTGGGAAAGTGATTAAATTCAATCCAGAGAAAGGGTTTGGATTTATTTCGATGGCGGGTGAAGATATATTTTTCCATATTTCAGACTTTCCAGATGCACTTGAAACTGAACCGAAAAAAAATGAAAAAGTGAAATTTGTCCTTGAAGAAAATGGTGACAAATTAAAGGCAGCACGTATTGAGCGTGTAGACCCGAATCCTGCTAAGACCAAGCAGAAAAAGATTTTGGCGCATAATGAGTCGATTGCGACCAGTTTATTGTCGAGTTTTAGAAAATAATAGCTTGTCTTTTGACCAAATTTTGAATGTTAATGTTCAATTCGTTAAATGTTGAAGTTATATGTGAAGGGGGGATTCCCCCTTTTTTGAATCCATTTTCAGGATAATCAATCGATTTTATAAATTTAATCATCATAAAACAATGTTTTGCAGGTTTTTTGGATCACTTTTAGGGAAACATGATGAACAAAAATTATATATACCTTAATACCTAATGTTTATATTAAATAGATCAAATTTTTAAACCTAAATCACTTACCTATATACATAAAGGCTAAAAATTGAGTAATATAGCAAAGAGGCTACATGTCTCATTTTTGTTAATTTTCATACAAATAATGTTAAAAGAACATAACAAATTTTTTGATTGTTAAGGCTTTGGGGACAGTCTATGTTTTATAAGGGAATACTTAAATCTTATGATACTACCGAGCAGGTGGGAATCATTCATTTATTAGATAAAGATATAGACGTTCATTTTTCAGTGAAAGATTTTCCAAATTCAACTTTAGAACCACAAATTGGTGAGCGTGTAAAATGCTTGGTTGAAGAGAAAGATGCTCAAAATATTGCCAAATTTATTGTCCGTTTAGATTACAAAAACGCCAGAACTGAAAAACCTCGAAATAACATTTTTTATAGTGAAGAGGAAGATTTAGAGGTATTAAAAAAAGAACAGCAAGAAAAAGAAGCTACTTTAAACGAAAATGATGCAGATGAAAAAAAACATCCTACTACGCTAGCACTTTTAGAAAACAATCAGAAACTTAAAAACGGTATAAAACTGAATATCAAAAAGGATGATGTTAATCTAAACCCATTAAATATGGTGAATACTCTAAACGCTGTAAATAAAGAGGATTCAGAGGAGCAGTCTTATCAACCTCACAAACAACAAATTCAATCAAACAATTTAACTAGTTCGAATATTCTTTTAAATCATAAAGAAAGCATTCGGGAGCAAAATACTCAAGTTACAAGGGATGTTCATCCTGAGTTTGCGTCCGAAAATCTATCTGATTTGATGGAAAAATCTGAAAATAATGAACAAGCTAAACCATATATTCCAAGTGATTCAATTGTTCAGATAAATAGTAGTACATTTGTTTCGAATGAAAATTCAGATTTACCGGAATTCATAGAAGATTCTAATTCAGTACAACAAGATTCTCTAGATCATTTTGATATAAGTGCCGATCAAACTCAAAAGGTGGTAAACACGCCTGTTTTGCTTCTGAAATCTGAAGATGAAATTAAAATACCTCAAACAGCAAAGTTGTCTACATTGACCGAGCCTGTAGATGTAGATATTAAAGGAACCTTAGATTTATCACATCCAACTGAAATAAAACCGATCTTCCATGAAAAGCCAACAGCGTCATTAATTACACCATCAAATGACTCGGCTCATTTAAGCCATGCCAAGACGATTGTTCCATTGTCAAGTGATCCTTTTGAGCAGCTTCAACAAGAACTAGGATCAAGACATACGACATCAATTCCTGAATACAACCGGAGTATGGGGGCTGATCGTCAGCAAAGTACAGCCAGCCATTCAGTTGAGTCAAATTCTAAGGATCTTACTCAACAACAGGATGAGAATAAATTACAAAAGGTCAAGACTCAGCTTTCCTATAACACGCATAAAATCAAACCCAATAGGAAAATGGAACTCAATTTTAATCCATGGATTTTACTCGGGCTAATTTCCTTAATTTTATTGGCTGGATTCGGTTATCTAGGTTTTGAAAAGTATCAACTACATAAGCAAGAGCAAGAAGCCAAAGCTCGTTATTATTTACTGGAACAGCAAAAGGCAATTGAAGATCAACGTAAGAAAATGGCGAAACTTTCTGATAAGCCGATTATCCCAGAGCATCGTCGCAAAGAGTTACTTGGTGAAAATGCTCAATAATTTTGCCGCTTGATAGCAAATTTGCATCATGAAAAAAGCCCCATCATTGGGGCCTTTATCATTTTAAACGTCTATTTTTGAGAAAATGCTTGTTATTCATCGCAGAATTTCATAAAGGATTTTAATCCCGGGCCTTGATACTTTTGACGATGAACGAGCATAAATAATGGGCGTGTTAATTGCCAGAATGGTGTATCTAAAATCACCAATTGTCGTTTTTCAATCAAGGGTTGGATCGCAAGTTTAGAGATACACGACACACCTAAACCACCCGCGACAATTTTTAAAATTGCTTCATTGTGCCCAAGTGTTAAACGGATATTGGCATTGGGTAGATCTTTTAAAATTGCATTATCAAACACTTCACGTGTACCAGAACCTTCCTCACGAAGGATCCATTCCGCATCAACAAAATCTTTCAGGGTAATTGGATGGTCAAGCTGAGCCAAAGGATGGTTTGGAGAACAACATACGGCTAACTCATCATCTCGCCAGTGAATAGATTGTAATTGAGGCAAGTGACATGAACCTTCAATCAGGGCTAAATCCAGTTGGAATTGATTAACCGCTTCAATCATTTGACGAGTATTACCGACCTGTAACTGCAAATGAGCTTGAGGTTGCTCTTGAAGAAAATTGGCCATCAAATCAGGCATGAGGTAGTCACTAATCGTCAGTGTTGCGCCAATACGCAAATCAATGCTTTGAAGTTCACCTTTTGCTGCTTGTTCAAAGGCTTCACAACGACCTAAAATTTCAAGTGCTTGTGGAAGTAAGAAACGACCAAGATCATTCAGTTGTAAACGTTTTCCCAAACGATCAAACAGCGGAGCACCTAAACCATCTTCAAGATCAGCCAAAGCCATACTTGCAGCACTTTGAGTTAGTCGAACTGCATCACTTGCTTTGGTCACGGTACCTTCTTGAGCAACGGCTACAAAAACAGCCAGTTGGCGTAATGTCATGCGCATGGGTGAAGCCTTAATGTGAATATATAAATAAGAGTTGGTGATGAAAATATTTCATATCGAGAACATTGTGAATGGCTGAGTCATGACCAATTATTTGAAATGAGATCATTGGCACATTCATGGACTTACTCAATAGGTATAGACCATGGATATACACCAAAATCGCGAGTTCACAATGATGGTGATAGAACATTGCTAGTATAAGACATTTGATCGTTTAAAGTTGAGCTTAAATTCGAAGCATCCACAACTCAATATCTAAAACTTTGATCAACATTTTATTGGGCTTGTATAGTATGGCGATATGAAATTTCAATCACCGCTAGTGTCATGCTAACATGAGCACAGTCTGTCGTGCCACGTTGAAATTATGTCAATTGAAAAATTTACTCTAGAAAAAGTTTTATCTGTTCACCGTTGGACCGATACATTGTTTAGTTTTACCATGACACGACCTGCGCACTTTAAATTCACGGCAGGGCAGTTCGCTCGAATTGGTTTAAAAGTCGGTGATGATTTGGTTGTTCGTGCATATTCCGTCGTGTCTTCGCCTTTCGATGAAACGCTAGAATTTTTTTCGATCGTTGTGCCAGATGGTGCTTTTACTTCAAATTTGCAACATCTCCAAGTAGGTGATGAACTGTATTTAGAAAAAATTCCCTATGGTTTTTTGACACTGACACGTTATCAACTGCCTTTGCCTCAAGACCTATGGTTACTTGCCACAGGGACGGGTTTAGCTCCCTTTATTTCGATGTTGCAAGATTTTGATACATGGGCCAAATATCAAAATATACATTTGGTCTATAGTGTGCGTACAGCATCTGAGTTGGCTTATGTAGAACGTATTCAAGAGATTGCTGTGACCTTTGGTGAAGGGCACACAGGATTTAAGTTCATCCCAATTATTACTCGAGATCCACATGCAACCTTGCATGATCGATTGCCAGTATTGATTGAAAATGGTGAACTCGAAAAATATGCAGGTTTAAACTTTAATGTGGAAACATCGCACATTATGCTTTGCGGAAACCCTGAAATGGTTGAAGACACCAAAGAAGCTTTGAAAGCACGTGGTTTGATCATGAATCGTCGTGGTGAAGGAAATATTGCCGTAGAAAATTATTGGTAATTGCAGGTAGATAATTTTCAGCTAGATACTTTTCAGCTAGATAATTTCAGGTAGATACTGTTATAGACAGACGGCCATGTTTGAATACTGATCTTCTAGGATTAAGGTTTTTTAGACCCCATACATGAGTAAATCATTCGATCTATAAATAATTAAAAACCTCCTTTCAAGGAGGTTTTTTATGTGCATTTAATCAATGTGCATTTAATCAATGCAAATCTCAATGAACGAACATATCCATAAATTGACGAATTTCTTGGATTGCTGTTTCTACATCACTGGTGAGCCAAGTCGGTTCAAATAATCCAGCATAATGCTCCAAACGATCATGTGGTACAACTAATCGGATTGGGCAATCTTCTTCCAATAAACGCCATGGGATAATAGGAACTTCATTGTCTAAAAATGCAATAATATTACGAATATCAATAATCATCGCATTGACGCATTCAGGAAATGGCATCACAGAAAACTCTTCAGTTTTGCGACGGAAATATTCGAGGTCACCCCATTTCAAAATGTAGCTTGGCTTATTGAATTCAATAATTCCAATCAAATGCTCATCACGCGTCTTATGTAAATAACATTGATGAGTGACATCTGTGTCTAAGTCTAAAGAGACACTTTGCCTGCGATAGGTCATATATTAACAACAGCGAAAAGTAAGGGAGCATATTATAGCCCATTTTTCTTTTTATCTCAGGACTATTCTGTCTGTACCAATTCCTACGCTTTACTCACACAATGCAACACAAATACTTGATAGTATAAAAAAACATCAAATAATATCGTTTTAAAGGGGAATCAATATGCCACATGATTTTAATAAAGAACCGCATAAAACGAATGAACTTGAAAAAGCTGAAAAGAAAAGAATTCCGATATTTATCTTAATCATTATTGGGATTTTCTTGGCAGCCCTTATTTTCTATATGCTTGCTGATCGAGAACCAAAGCCTGGTCAAGTCCCAGCGGATACAAGTGTCCCTGCTGTACAACAAAATCAAGATACGACTGCAACTGCCACAGATTCTTCAGTTGTGAATACGACCAATGCTGTTGCTGAAGATACTGCAACAGCCACAGCAACTGATCAATAGGATGATATTTTAATTATCCTTGAAAGCCTCAGAGATCTTCTGGGGCTTTTTTTATGAAGTTGGTGAAACGAAATATCCTGAAATGATTTAGAGCGATGTGTATCGAATTGTAGCTATTTTGCAGTTCTATATTGTTTAAAAAGTAGACAATTATGTATGGTGAAGATTGCATGGATGTGCGAAATACAATTGAAATAAAACGATTAGAAATAATGTAAATGCATATACCACAAGAAACTGAACATTAACTCAAGGCTTCAACAACCAGAACTTTCCAAAAACTAGGAATGCCTAGAACAAACAGAAGAGGATTGAAGATATGAATGATTTTATAAATGGTTCATCGAAAGGTGGATTCAATGGCATGTACTATTGGGAACAATTCCATCCTATTCTAGCTGCAGTTGCGATCCTAATTGTCGGGTGGATTATTGCCCTTATTATTGCAAGGGGGATCAAGAAGGTATTATCAAAATTAAATACCAATCAAAAACTATCGACTGCCACAGGACATCGCTCAAATATTGAAAATATTTTATCGAGAGTTGTGTTTTGGGTGGTGATGATTATCGCTGTGATTGGGGCATTGAATGTGCTCAATCTCAATAGTGTTAGTGGTCCATTTAGTAATATGGTTCAACAATTCCTACTGTTTATACCCCAGTTATTGGCTGCCCTTGCGGTAGGCTTTATTGGCTGGATTGTGGCGAATTTGGTGAGAGTTGGTTTAACCAAGTTGCTGAATAAAACCCAGTTAGATGAAAAACTTAGTCAAGATGTTGGGGTAAACTCTTTTAGCCAAAACATCAGTGAAATTATTTATTGGCTCATCTTGTTGCTGTTTTTACCAATCGTCTTATCGATTTTAGGTTTGAATGGTTTGTTGTATCCAATTCAAAACATGGTCAACGAAGCAATAGTATTTCTGCCTAATATCTTTATGGCGGGTATTATCATTTTTGTGGGCTACATTTTGGCAAAAATTGTTCGTGGTATTACAGAAGGGCTATTAGGCAGTCTGCATGTGCAACAACAGGCTGAAAAAATCGGACTATTTAAGAATTCAAATCTTCCTAAAGTACTCGGCTCATTTGTCTTTGCGATCATTGTCATTACTTCATTGATCATCGCCTTTGAAGCATTAGGCGTAGAAGCGATTTCTCAACCAGCGACAGCGATGCTGTATGAGATTATGAATGCGATTCCGCATATCATTGCAGCAGGTTTAATTTTAATCCTATCTTATGTAGTGGCACGATTTGTTGCTAATTTGGTGGTAGAAGTGGTTTCTGGAACTGGGGTGGATGAGATTCCAGCCAAATTAGATGTACAGCGATTCCTTGGTACAACGAAAGTGTCTTGTGTTGTGGGTTATCTGATCGTGTTCTTCACCATGTTATTTGCAGTATCAGAAGCTGCGAATCGCTTGGGCTTTGAACAAGTCAGTAATTTAATCGCCATGTTTATTTACTTTGGTGCCAATATTCTACTGGGTGCTGTAATCCTTGTGATCGGATTTTGGTTGGCCAATATTGTTGCCAATGTGGTGCAACGTGGTGAAAATAATAGTGCACGATGGTTAGGTAATTTGGTTCGTGTGTTGATTATGGGCTTAGTTGTTGCCATGGGTTTACGTGCCATGGGCATAGCAGATTCAATTGTGAATTTGGCATTTGGTTTAACACTCGGAGCTGTCGCGGTTGCATTTGCACTTGCATTCGGTTTGGGCGGTCGTCAGCCTGCAGAGCGATTACTGAGTGATTTAATTGACAAAGCAAAAAATGATGCAGATAAACCAAATCCTTTACATACATCTCAAAGTGGTACTAAAACAGCATCGAAAGCAGACTGGGATTCAGGTTCATCTTCTCATTCATCTTCGACTAGTCCTCAAGTACCTGTTGCACCATTAGAAGAACAAATGGATGCTACAACCGTTTCTGAAGAATATAAAAAGGCGGATATTCCACCGACGCAACTGGATGTTGATCCTACAAATAAGCCTTTAAATAATCCTTTTGGATCTACAGGTGAGCCAGAAGCTGATGTTGATACTCAACCTAAAGATGACCCGAAATAAGCTTTAATATCACCATGGGTTCAGCCACAATAAGTTGTGGCTGGACTTAATCTTGACCATATTGTTATTCAAAATTTGGGATTAAAAAAGGGTTCAAAAGGGATTTGAAAAGGACTCAAAGTTAAGTGACTAAAGATAAAAGTTGATATTGAACAGGATTCACTCATATATTGATAGGGTTTAAATAATGATAAGTTTATATCAGAGAGAAAAATAATGAAGAAGCAACCAAATAAATTTCTTGCCCCAGTTGTGATTGCAGGGGTAACGATTGGATTTTTAGCCAGTGCTTACAAATTCGTTTTTGCTAAACCTCAGCCTGTAAATAATCAAAAGACTGATGTGCAGCCGGATCAACTGAACGATCAGGTTGCACAACCAGTTAGAAAATAAATTTCAAATTGGTATATTTTATGCTTTATTAATATTAAATAAATTTCTTAAAATATAGATACTTATTTATTTTGTTGTCATATTTATTCAATAATATTGTATAGATCAGGAAGATCATAAATGGAGAAATTATTCGTGTTGAAATTAATTAAAAATTTTAAAAAACTGTCTGGTATCCAAAGCTCAAATGAGATTTCAGAAGAGCTGGTTAAACTTGAACGTACAGTTGAACGTTTAAACAGTGCGAAAAATGTTCACCTATTACGCACTGATTATTTGGAATGATGCTGTATTCATGTCTAATCAAGCAAATTTTAATCAGTCATTTTAAACAGTAAAATGATTAGACAAGCAATGATTGTATAAGCAATGATTAGACAAACTGCGATGCGGCATGTGCAGACGCCCATGCCCATTGGAAATTATAGCCACCCAAATGCCCTGAGACATCTAAGATTTCACCAACAAAAAACAAGCCTTTTTGCTTTTTACTTTCCATCGTTTTAGATGAAACTTCTGTAGTATCCACACCACCCAAAGTTACTTCAGCTGTACGGTAGCCTTCTGTACCAGAGGGTTTGACATCAAAACCATTTAAACGCGATGCGATGAATTCTAATTTTTCATCACTGATATTACCAATGGAAGTATCTGCTTGATCGAGCCAAATTAAGTTTTGTAATTCAAGCACTACACTTTTAGGTAAAAGCTCAGTCAACAAGGTACGTAATAACACTTTGGGTTGGCTTTTCTTTTTATGGATCAAGAAATCTTTCAAATCGACGCTTGGTAAAAAATCAATTTTGAAACTTTGACCCACATCCCAATAGTTAGACAGCTGTAATGAGCTAGGTCCACTCAAACCACGGTGTGTAAATAATAATGCTTCGGTAAAGCTATTCAGTTCATTGGACAGTGTGGCTTCAACGGCATTACCACTCAATCGCGTGGTTACCTCTTTGAAACCATCAGAGAAAGTAAAGGGAACTAGACCTGCGCGAGTAGGGAAAATATGATGACCATATTGTTTTGCGATTTCATAACCGATAGCTGAACCGCCCAATGTTGGAATCGACAAGCCACCAGAGGCAATCACCACTGATTCTGCTTGAAAATGCCCCACATTGGTTGAAACTTGAAAGCCTTGAGGGTCAAGCGCAGTGACAGCTTTCACTTCACAACTGGTTTTAATGTCAACGAATTTTGCTTTATCACACTCTGTTAAAAGCATGGCTAAAATTTCTTTTGCACCGTTTACAGTAAACAACTGACCATGTTTGCGTTCTTCGTATTCGATGCCGTATTCACAGACCATACCAATGAAATCCCAATTGGTATAACGGCTCAGTGCCGAAATGACAAAATGAGGATTATGGGTCACGTAGTTTTCAGGCTCGACGTATAGGTTGGTAAAATTACATTTACCACCGCCAGACATCAGAATCTTTTTACCAACTTTGTTGGCTTTTTCCATGACCAACACTTTACGACCACGTTGCGCTGCCATATATGCTGTCATTAAACCTGACGCACCTGCGCCAATGACAATGACATCATATTGATTGAAAGACATAGCTGACTCGCCGTGGGAATTATGGACGCAGGATTATACTCTTTTTCCATGGCTTGTTTTATACTTTGAGCATAATCAACAATCAATAAGTTCGAATAATAATGCAAAGTCTAAATCAACCCGATCAACAACAAAATTTGAAACAGTTCAATCTGATTACTTATGGTCTATATTTTGCGAGTTATGTGGTGGGGATCACTTGGCTAGCAGCGATCATCATGAACTATGTGAAACGTAATGAAGTTCGAGGGACATGGTTAGAGAGTCATGTTGAATGGCAGATTAAAACCTTTTGGTTGAGTTTGGCCGGTTATTTAGTCGGTTTCATTACTATGTTTATTTTAATCGGCTTTGTCATTCTTTTGATCACGTTTATTTGGAATATGTATCGTTTGATTGTGGGCTTGATTGCATTGACCGAAAACCGTCCTGTAGGCTAATCAATTACCGATAGCATCTTTGATCATTTGATCAAGCATCTGTTTATATATTTCATCAGAGCATTTAAAGCTGTATATAAGGGTAGATATTGTGCATTTTAATTGGAAATTTAATCAACGATTTTGCCTTGTAAGCCTCCAGTATGAATCAACAAAATGCGTTGATTCGCTCTAAACTTTGCTTGCTCAATCCATTGGAATACGCCGTAAAACATCTTAGCGGTATACACTTGCTCAAGTGGGATATGATACTTTTGCTCAAACCATGTCATAAATTCCAGCAATGAAGGTGTGGTTTTGGCATAACCGCCACAACAAAACTCATCGGTCATATACCAATTGGACTTCTGCGTTTTTTGGCGGACGTCTTCTGTCAAAAAATCACCTTTCAAAGCAGAAAAACCAATTACCATTTGATGGGGGTAACTGGCTTCAATCAAACCTGTAATGGTTCCACCTGTGCCTACAGCGCAACAAATCACATCAAAATTTTGCTGATCTTGTACGCTTAAAATCTCTTTACACCCTTGAATCGCCAGTTGGTTTGTTCCGCCTTCGGGAATGATGTAATGCGATGGAAATTGTTGAGCGAGCTTGCTGAGGAATTTAGGTTGATCTTTATCACGATAGGCGGTGCGGCTGATAAAGTGTAGTTGCATGCCTAGTGCTTGTGCTGTTGCTAAAGTTGGGTTTAAAGGGCGATCTTTCAGTTCTTCACCACGAATGATGCCAACACTGTTAAAACCAAACTGATGTGCTGCAAAAGCCGTTGCAGCAATATGATTGGAGTATGCACCACCAAAGGTCAGCACACTTTTAAAGCCTTGTTGTTGAGCTTCTTGAAAATTATATTTGAGCTTAAAAAACTTATTCCCTGAAATCTGCGGATGAATCTGATCTAGACGTTTGATAGTGAGTGGCACACCTAAATATTCAATCTGTTGCTCATTTACCGTTTGGGCGATGTCATCAAACATTTTATTCTCTAAAGCGTGGAAGATAAGATTAAACAAAATTTGATCAGGAAGCGTACTAGATTGGTCATTTCCATTTTAACGTGGAATCTCTTCGAATTATATGAGCTTAAAAATCAATATGGTTTTTCTTTAAAGCGCTATAAAAACTGTGTTGGCGCTTCAAATTTGTTAGTATGACGCAAAATAACTGATCCAAAAATAATATGCTTTCGCGTTCCTTTACACTTTTTTCGAGTGCTTTTTTCTGCTTTTTACTTAGTTCTGGTTGCTCTGAACAGAATTCTCAAAATAAAACTCAGTCTGCTGAGGAGTTAAAACAAGTCAAAGATAAACGACAACAAGCACAGTATCAGCAACAGTTTGAACAATGGAAACTCACTCAAGACCCGCAATTAATCGAAGAATACGAAAGGTTCTTTCAATCTAAAGTAAAACAAGTGCCGACTTTATATGAGTTGACCCTGAATTCTCACCCTTTGAGCGCTGAATGTCAGCAACATCGATTTAGTTTGCCACCTAAAAAGTTATGGTCGAATTTGGTTGCGCCACTACAGTTGATTGAACAGTTGCAACAAGAAGGTTATTTTGCCCATTATAAAATCGTGTCGGTATATCGAAGTCGAGAAGCCAATACCTGTGTTCATGGCGCGAAAGCCAGTAAGCATTTAAATAATTTTGCAGTCGACTTTCAAACCTTGGATGAGCATCGAAAGCCTTATGTCAATCATGATGAAATCGATCAAAAACTGTGTCAGTTTTGGCATCAGCAAGGCAAAAAACATCGCCTCGGTTTAGGCTTATATAGCAAACAACGCTTCCATATTGATACGCAAGGCTATCGAACTTGGGGGATTGGTTTCAGGTCAGTGTCTTCACCGTGCTTAAACTCTAAAATCTGAAATCTTAAAATAAATACTGAAGTAGTATGAATGGAAAATCTCAGGCGGAATAAAAGTTTATTTTTTATACGGTCATGTTAATCTAAACACAGCAAGCACATCAGGAGCGTGCCATGATCAATAACAATAAAATCCTATTCTTCATGCTGAGTTTATTTTTATTCGGATGTGACTCTATGCAACAAGCCGATGATCGTAACATTGAAGCGCGCACGATGATTATTGGTGGCGTTCCTGTACATGATAAAGATTATAAATTAGCAGATAACCATCTACCACTGAACAATCAATCGCTGAACGAGAGTCAGGTCAAATCAGCACCCTGAATATGTAGAGAGCTCAATTTTAATTTTCATCCATAGAGGAACTGAAAAAAGAATACGGTGGGCATAGTGTCAGTACGTGGTCGTGAAAAGTACCTTGTAAAAGATAACAGATGCAGGGTGCGACGTCAGCATTGTAAGCTTTTGAAGTAGACGTTTTACTTCTGCAATCGTTTGTTGAATTAAAGCCTTACAAACGAATAAAAGGCTGTGTACTCGCCCAATATGCCCGAACGGGTGAGAAAGATAAACTTCCTGAATTTGAGTGATCTATATTAATTCAACTTGCCAATTGGATGCCTGAATTTCCAAATTGTTTTTTCGCAGTTGCTGACTAATCGCATCGGCCTGTTTTTGTAAATCCGCAACGGAAATGGTCTTGATCCAACGAATTTCGCTTGAACTATAACGACCATTTTCACGACGAGAGCTATCAATCGCCTGTTGCAATACGCGATGCTGCTGCGTCAATAAATCTCGTTGATTGAGAACAGCCAATAGCGGATTTCCTTCAATGGACTGTGCTTGTGCATTGGTCAAGTGGATACGCTGAATCAGTTGATGTAGTTCTTGATTGACTGCGAATGCTTCTTGAATTAATGCATTGGCATCTTCACTGGCTTGATCACCTTCTTGAATTAACACATTGTTATTAATACGTTGCTGTAGAGAAGCCAGTTTGGTTTGAAGGTCACTACGGAGCAGTAAAGCTTCGGCTAATTTCATCTTTGTTCTAATCTCAAAGTTCTAATTTAAAAGTTCTAATCTAAAAGGTTCTAATCTAAAAATCATGTCATTCATGGATCATGCATTGAATTCGAAGGTGATTCAATGAATTTGCAGTGAATTATTCGGTGAAATTGTAAAAATGAATTGAAATATAGCAAGATATTCAATTTTTAAATCGGTAGAATTACCAGAATCAAATTGGGTTAGGGTGTCGCGGTGGAATCATTTTGGATTTTAGGATCGATAGCATTTGCACTGATGTTGGGTGCGATGAGTCCTGGGCCGACCTCTATTTATGTGGCTAAAAATTCAATTGCGATTTCGCGTAAGCATGGTTTATATACAGCATTCGGTACAGGAACTGGTGCTGCGATATTTGGCTTGCTTGCTGTATTGGGCTTACAAGCTTTATTGCTCGCTGTGCCTTCAGCATACTTCGCTTTAAAAATCTGCGGTGGTTTATATTTATTGTGGCTTGCCTATAAAATTATTAAGCATGCCAAAGAACCGATTGAAGCGGATCAATCTGTTTCAACACAAATGTCTTTTCGTCGTGCCTTTACCACAGGTTTAATTACGCAATTGGCCAATCCTAAAATTGCGATTGTCTTGGCCAGTATTTTTACCGCATTGTTACCCAAAGAAATCCCGACCTATTATTACTTTGTATTACCGTTGCTGTGTTTTTTTATTGATGCAGGCTGGTGTTCCTTGGTTGCTGTAGCTTTGTCTGCGGAAAAACCACGTCGTGTTTATCTAAAATTTAAAGCGGTGTTTGATCGTGCTGCGGGTGTAGTCATGACTGTACTTGGCTTAAAGCTGATCTTTGGAATGAAATAAGTGATATGAAGTCAGTGATATGAAATCAGTGATATGAAATATCCATTCTTGGAATTTGAATAAAATGAAATAAAACAAGCTGGTTTCAAATTATTGATACTGGCTTTATATTAGAAAAATTGCTTCCATTTGATACAGTCTCTGCTGATCTGAACGTCTGATCTCGAATGAAATTGTCCTACAAAAACTTGGATATGACCCTTAATCACATTCTCGAGTCCTAATCAGCCATAAACTTCACATCTATATCTAAGTAGTCTGTAATGATCTCATTCTCCCTGAGCAATACATGCATTCACTTTTAAGCAGTAAGCCGCGAAATTATACCGTACAACAGAAAGTAAAATATCGTCTTGGTCAAGTGGGTACCAAGCTCCTTGGTGCGGTTTCACCCGATGCGCAAGCTGAACTTCCACGTGATTATAATTTTGATGCGCATGTATTTCATTCACAATTTGCGAGTACACATTACGGTATCATGATTCCTGATTTGCCTGAACCGTATCGTTATTTGTCTTATGCTGCTGTAATTGGTGATGTAGGGGCGAAGATCACTAAAGTGTCGCCTAAACTGACGAATTTAGCGCCTGAAAATAGCGCAACTTTAGTACATGGCACAGCGCTGTCGGAAACAAAAGATGCCTATAAAATTTATGATATTCAGCATCAATTAAAGTTCCAACAGTCACCATTTCGGATCGATTTTGCTGAAGATTCATCGCTCTATGAGGAAGATGGCAAGTATCGTCTTGTATCTAATTCAGATGACTTAAAAGTGGATCTTACTTTAACGCCAACGGATGCTTTGACGTGGTTTTCGCATAGTTCGTTGTATCAACATTTTAGTGTCTTAATGAAGTATAGAGGTTCATTGACGCAAAAAGGTGAAATCGTCAAAGTCTCAGGCCTATGTACATTGGAACATTGGAAGTCGATTTCAGTGTCGATGTTGCCTAAACAGCTTTTGTTGCATAATTTGACTTTACCCTTATCGTCATTTAGTTATCAGGTGATTAACCTAAATGCAGAAGAGCAGTTGGTTTTGGCATTCATTGGTTTTGCGGGTGAGCCTGCGTATACGGCGGTGTCATACCGTCATGTGAATGGCACATCGATTCAGTATGATGATGCTTTTTTCGAAGTGGTGGCATTGAAAACAGAGTCATTGATGACGCCTGATGGTCATGCCATGGAAGTACCGCAGTCGTTTCGTTGGGTGGCACATCATCAGGGTGAGAAAGTGTTGGAGATTGTTGCTGTGGTGGACACTCCCTATTGTTATGGTTTGGCAGCGGGTTATGTCAGTTCTTATCAATGGACAGGTGTGGTTAAGGAGCAAAAGGCTGAGGGGAGAGGGTATTTAGAGTTTATTGATCGGAGGTAAAATATAACTTTACTTAATATACAAAAATAACGGATTTTTTCTAATAATTGATATGATTCTTAAAATTGATTATGAATGATAGTGAAATCAAATTATTGGTTTCTGCGAATTGGTCAAGAATAAATTGAGAGTTGAGTTTCCAATCAATTATTGTTGAGCGTTCTAAGATTTCACTTAAGGTAGGTATAAGTTATCAAATTACTTTACGATAAATAGCAGTTTAAAATACAAAAATATGGTGTTTTTCACTCAAACTGGCATTCTCCTCATTTGAGCCGAATGGTCTTTTTTACGCATAGAATTTATGATCAATTTTAATCTTTTGTATGTGAAAAATAATTATAATAATTTATCGGGGAATTATTAAAATGGGAGTTTTAATTCTAATTACTTTCTGTATTATTATTTATCTTGTCGTTTGTTTTCTTTTTTATAAACTTATTTTTAAAGCATATCGCCACGTTATCTATCATCTAAAAATTCTTATCAATGAACATCAGATCAATTTAAAAGCTTCACTAATGATGCGAAATGTCCTTTCCTTTATTGTAATTTCGATTTTTATTTTTGATGTTGGTAATGTACAAGGAGACGTAGGTTTCGGTTTTTTTCTATTACCTCTTATCTTATTTTTAGCTCCTTTTTTTTGTATTGTATTAATTTTATTATATAATTTAATTTTTCATATACTGTTGTATTGTTTGATAATTAAATTTAGTAGCATAAGATTTTATAAGATATATTTTCTATTATCAGTAATTTCAATTTTATTTTTTCAATTCATTTGGTGGAAATGGTTTTATAGTGAAATTTCTTTATCAAGAAGAGTCACTGTATGGAATATCGTGACAATTTTTTTTCCGCTAATACCAATGTTAGGATTATTACTTAAACACTCTGGCAAAATTGTTAAATAATTTTAAAAGCCCTTGCAATGTAAGGCTTTTTTCTCATCTCAATAATTTGAAAATTAAGACACTTTATCACCTGGTTTAGCACCAGTTTCAGGTGAAATTACCCAAATACCGTCGCCATTACCCGCAGCGAGTACCATACCGTTTGAGATCCCAAAACGCATCTTACGTGGTGCAAGGTTTACAGTCAAAGAGAGTAATCGCTATCTATAGAGTGGGGTATAAGAAAGACTATTATTTCCCTTGATTTAAGATCTTCTCAATATCTTTAGAGAAATCAACCAGCTTGAACTCTCTCGTGTCGCAATTTGCTAACTTACAGACTTCCTTTTGATATTCATCAGAACCCATTGAAGCTATCGCTTTTTGCTTCCAATACTCCGCCTTTTTTGTACTTTGTAACTCTTCAGGTAATCGGAAATTATACTCATCGACAAGTCTTCTTTGTGCGATAGGTGAACCTTGTTCGCCTGCTTTTTCTAAGAATTTTAGATATTTGTTGGGATCGTATTTAAAGTGTTGAGCCAGTAGATACGAGGCATAAGCATTATTCTGATCTGAGAGTTTTTCAATAGGAGTGATATTAATTTCAGATCTTAGCTCACGTTCCTTGAAGAATAGGGCGAACTCTAGGAGAGCCATTGATGCAGATGAGTCACCTTGAGAAATTAATTGATTTAACATATCAAGATATTTTAACTTTTCTTGTTCAGCATACTGAGCAATTTTATTTTCATTACCTTCTTTTACTAGCAGATCTAATTCAGACGAGTAAGAAATGCTATGAGCAGTTGAATGCTCAGACATTAAAATATTTAAAAGTTTTTGATAGTTGTTCTTAAGCACTTGAACAGATGGACTAAATTTATAGGTTATTTCATTTTCAGCTGAATGTACCATCAGTGAGATGAACAAACTAAAAAGCAATATGATTATTTTTCTTAACATGGTTATCCCTTTTATATGAAAAAGGCTTCCGAAGAAGCCTTATTTTAAAAATATCAATTAAGACACTTTATCACCCGGTTTAGCACCCATTTCAGGTGAAATCACCCAAACACCGTCGCCATTACCCGCAGCGAGTACCATACCGTTTGAGATCCCAAAACGCATCTTACGTGGTGCAAGGTTTGCTACCATCACGACCAATTTGCCTTTTAAGTCTTCCGGCGCATAGAACTCACGAATACCGCTAAATACGTTGCGTGGCTCAGCTTCACCGACATTTAAAGTGAGTTGTAAAAGTTTATCAGAACCTTCAACCGTAGCAGCCTCTAAAACTTCAGCTACACGCAGGTCAACTTTCATAAAGTCTTCAATGCCAATGGTGCTTGTGTTAAGAGCAGCTTCGCCAACTTTAGGTTCAGCTTTCTTTTCGACCTTCTTCTCTTTTTTCTTCTCAGCTTTAGGTGCTTCAGCAGGTGCAGCCAAAGAATCTTTAGATGCATCCACCATCGCAGCAACCGCTTTCGGATCAACACGTTGCATCAGTGGTTGGAACAACGCAATTTCATGACCGATAAGAATCATTTCACGAGAAGCAAAGTCGAAAGATGCTAACTGCAAGAAGTCTTGAACTTGTTTTGCCAAAGTTGGCAATACAGGTGCAAGGTAAACTGCCAATTGACGGAACAAGTTAATACCCACAGAACACACGTCATGGACTTGTTGATCTTCACCTTCAATTTTTGCAAGCGCCCAAGGTTTTTTCTCATCAATGTATTGGTTGGCTTTATCCGCCAAAGACATGATTTCACGAATCGCCGCAGAGAACTCACGTGCTTCATATTGAGCTGCGATAGATGCACCTGCATCAATAAAGCTTTGTACCAATTCAGGCTCGGCACAAGTTGCAGAAAGTTTATTATCAAATTTGGTGTTAATGAATTTGGCACAACGGCTGGCGATGTTCACCACTTTACCGACTAAGTCAGAATTCACTTTTTGAACGAAATCATCAAGGTTTAAGTCAGAATCTTCAACTTTGTCCGAAAGTTTAGAAGCGAAGTAGTAACGTAGGTATTCAGGGTTTAAATGCTCTAAATACGTTTCTGCTTTAATGAATGTGCCGCGGGATTTCGACATCTTCTGACCATTTACAGTCAAGAAACCATTGACGAATAAACCTGATGGCGTGCGGTAGTTCGCACCTTCTAGCATTGCAGGCCAGAACAAGGCATGGAAATACACGATGTCTTTACCAATGAAGTGATACACCTCATTTTGAGAATCTTTTTTCCAATAATCATCAAAGCTAAGTTCTGGACGTTTGGTTTTGATGTAGTTTTCAAAACTCGACATATAGCCAATTGGCGCATCGACCCAAACGTAGAAGTATTTGTTTGGCGCATCTGGAATTTCAAAACCGAAGTAAGGCGCATCACGAGAGATATCCCAATCATTCAGACCTGCTTCAAACCACTCATCTAACTTGTTGGCAATCGAAACTGGCAGTCGACCTTCGTCACGTGTCCACTTTTGTAGGTATTCACCAAAGTTCGGCAATTTAAAGAAGTAGTGATCTGAAGATTTTTCAACAGGTGCAGCACCGCTAAGCGTTGATTTAGGATTTAACAATTCAGTGGCATTGTAAGTTGCACCACAGACTTCACATGAGTCGCCGTATTGATCTTCCGCTTTACATTTCGGGCATGTGCCTTTAATGAAACGATCCGACAAGAACATGCTTTTTTCAGGATCAAATAATTGGGTGACAGGGCGAACAGCAATATTGCCTGCTTCACGGTTTTTAATATAAATTTCAGATGCACGTGCTTTATTGGCATCGCTGTTTGTGGAGTCATAATGGTCAAAATGCACACCGAAACCATCAAAATCACGCATATGTTCTTTTTGAACATTGGCGATTTGTTCTTCAGGTGAAATACCATTGGCTTCGGCACGCAGCATGATCGCTGTACCGTGAGCATCATCCGCGCAGACATAAGTCACATCATGACCCATTGCACGCATGGCACGAACCCAAATATCTGCTTGGATATAACCGAGTAAGTGACCCATATGGATAGGACCATTGGCGTAAGGAAGGGCGTTAGTGACTAAGATATTACGCACGGATATAACTCTCTCATTCGTATTTTAAGCAAGGTGGATGATTTTACATGACTTGCATGTCAGATGCACAACGGAATAAGTGAATTCTGTTTAAAAGTAGATTTTTATATATTCAAAGTGCAATTACAGCGATAATGTCAGCTTAATATGATGTGAAAGTATTCTGAAGGGTTTTAAGCATGATCGACAGCCATAATGATCGTTACCACGATTTTGAAGATGATGACTTTGAAGATGATCAGTTTGATCGTGAGATTACACGCATTCCTCAGCGTACACCGAATAAAGTGCTTGGAAAAAGCATTTTAGAACAAGCCAATCAATACTGGCAGGAGATTGGTGAAGCTGAACATACTTTACTGATCCAAAGTTTAAGAACATTAGCCACCAAAGAATCTTATTTTGATGTGCTTGCAGATGAGTTAGATCAACCTATTGAAGCTAAGATTGCTAATGATGCCTTGAATCTGATGCACTTTTGGACACTTATTCAAAAGAATGAAGCAAATCCCGAACAGTTCAATTTACTCGATTTAATCAAGACAGAATATTTTCAAAACGAGCTTTTACAAGCCTTTGATGAATTAGAAATTGGTGATCTAAAAGCACAGCGCCGTGAAATTTTGCAAGAAGCGTTCAAGCTTTATCAACTTGAATGTTATGCAGGATGTATCCCTGTGATTTATGCGCAGTTGGAAGGTTTACTGACAGATGTGCTGATTGCACAAGGCTATCTCAGACAGAGCCAAACGAAGTTTGTTGACGTTTATAAAATTGTGCCTGGTCTAAAAGGACATGAGATTAAAAGCCTTTGGCACAAAGCAAAAATTGCAACCGAGTTAAATCGATACTTTGCAGAACTTGCACCGTATAAAATGGACAGTAGTTCAACGGTCACCATGACACGACATAACATGTTACACGGAACTGATGTTGCCAACTTTAATCAAGAGCGTAGTTTTATATTGTTTATTTGGTTATTTGCAGCAATTAGCTTTATGAGTACAGTGAAGAAATAATGTTATAAAAGGAGGTGAATAGACATTTGCCTTCTTTATAGCTATATTTTTTTAATTCAATATAAATCAACATAATTTATAAGATTTATTATCTTTCTCTTTAAAGTACAAGCCTTTCTACAATGATAGTACTTTAGTGCTTTTTCCCAATTTTGATCTTTGATTAAGCAAACCTTAAAATATCCATTACCTTTACCATTATATTTATACCAACCTGCATCCAGTACTATGTTTTTCTCTAAAAATTTTATTTGTAATAAATCTTCAGAAAAATCTAAGAAAGAATTTTTATTTAGCTTGTAATCATTATTCAACCAAGAAAGATTATCAAAAGTCACAACGCCTGTTCTTATATTGATTCCCCACCATAATGTTGCGTCAGATAACTCGCTTTGGCTCATATTTTAAATGTCCTTAATCAAAAATATAGCTCACTATATACCAAGATAATTGCTCATACTTTAGTTTTCATCTTGCACTATGAGCTGTTTAATTTTGGTCGCTTTCTCAAAATGATCCAATTGATGCGTTTGAATCCACCATGTAGCCACTTGCATTAAGGTGTATGGATCATCATTTTTATTGGTAAAGAAAGCATAAAACGATAAGCCGACATTGTCACCTTTCTGTCTGATTTTATCTTCACAAATTTGAATAATCTTCTGTTTTAGCTTCGAATCAAGTGTCGTTTTTTGAGTATCTGGCATCGTTTTACTTCTAATGGTCATTTTTGATGTTTGAAAAATGACTGTAACACTTGTAAGCAAAAAATACTGCGCAACGGCATGTAGTCACTTTGTTGCAAAATGATGCTAAAGCAATGCAAGTGAATGAAATGCTGTATAAATAATTGTTAGACAATTTAATGATTCATCCAGTGATCAATCCAATCAGAGGTGCAGACATGAGCAACAATAAAAATGCAGAACAATTGAAAGATAAAGCAACTGATTTAGGTACGGATATTAAGCACAAAGCGCAAGAAGTAAAATTAGACGGTGAAAAAGCGTTGGATGATTTAAAACACTCAGCCAAAGTGGCAAAACTCGAAGCTGAAAAAAAAGTAGATGAGTTGAAGCAAGAAAGTCACACGCAAACCGAAGAGGGAAAAGAAAATCTTGATCATAAAGCGGAGCAGGTAAAGGATAAATTTTCAGATGCTAAAGCAACGGCTCAAGAAAAGTTTGAACATTTAAAAACTGAAGCCAGTCATAAATTGGATGAAGCTAAGGTGAAAGCCAATGAACTTAAACAGGATGCTACCGTTAAGCTAGAAGAACTCAAAGTTCAGGCAACTGAAAAGTTTGATGAATTAAAGAAAAAGGCCAGTGAGACGTTGTCTAAATTCAAAAAAGACGATCAGGCTCAAACGGAAAATCAGTCTACACAAGACAGTAGTAATCAAGACAGTAGTAATACAGATAATCCAACAAATGATGATAAAAAAGTTTAATTGATTTTTAAATCGATTAGCTTGTATTGAGCTGAGTATTGATTAATAGATTGAATTCAACTGAAATGATCTAAACGTTATAGCAAAAAAAAGAAGAGTGCCATTTGGCGCTCTTCTACATTGTAGGATTGTTTATGGATCAATATTTTTATTGTAGATAAGACTTTATTTCGATTTTTCTAATTTGTTCTTTAACCACAGTCACCGTATAAACATTGTCGCCAATGTTATAGTCATATTGCATAGCATTGACCTGATTAGAACCCTCTTGCCAAGGGGTGGTTCGCATAGCAGTTGGTGATTGACCTGTACGGCTCATTAATTGGTTCAAACTATCACCAAGTGCAACAGTCTGATTACTCGCGGTTTTAAAGCTAGACGTTTCGACTGAAGCAAATGTTAAAAAAGAAAAAAGCCCAGCAATCAAAAAAATGAGAATTGATTTCATGCTAATCCATTAAATTGTGTTTGATTTTGGATTATAAGCACAAAGTGTGAAATAAAACACATTATTTTTGTGTCGTATCATCCTGATATGGCAAGTATTTAAACAAAAAAAAGCGTGATAAATAAATGACAAATTGTGTCATTAATTTATTATTTTTACTTGAAAAGTAGAATAAATCTGATTGATTTAGTCGGAATTTAGTTTTCTAGATGATTTGCGCCATAACGAGGCTTAAATTTAATGACATTTCAAGTTACACTAAGGTATTCAGCTGTATGTCCGTTTGGAGCAAATATATGTCGTGGCTTTCTTCACTTAAATCAGTTTTTGCACCCGCTCAGGAGGTGAAGGAAGAAGAAATCCAAGCGATTTTACAGCGCTATATCCTTCCAAATTCAAATCATGCTTTAAAAGATCGCATCAGCCAAGTGAATGTTGAAGGGCACGTTCTGCAAATCACGATTAATACGTTCAAGTCGGAGGCGGGACATTTACAAAAAATTCATGATGACCTTGCTGATGCGCTTGAGCCATGTGGTATTCAAGAATTGAATATGCATGTCATCCAACAAAAGCATGAACATGGTGAATCGAGTGGTTGTGGGCACAATCATACTGCGGGTGAGCGTTGTTCATCTCAGCCAGCACAGACTGCATCAAATGTAGAGTCTCATCAACCCAATCCAAAATTACCTCCAGTGATTGATGCTTCTGCAACGGCTCAAACTGAACCTAAAGTTCAAACACATTCAACAGCCGAAGTTTCACCAAATCAAGCTCAACACACAGCAGAAGTCGATCCAAATAACCCACCGATTCAAAAGGCTGCGCCACAGCAACGTGATGTACCAAAGCATCCACGTATTCAAAATGTTGTACTCATTTCTTCGGGTAAAGGCGGGGTTGGTAAATCAACCACAACAGTGAATATCGCATTGGCATTACAACAAATGGGATTAAAAGTTGGCGTACTAGATGCGGACATTTATGGACCAAGTATTCCAACTATGTTAGGTAATGCAGGTCGCACGCCAATGATTGAAGCTGAGCATTTCGTACCACTTGATGCTTATGGCATGGCTGTACTGTCTATTGGTCATTTAACAGGTGATCACAATACGCCTGTCGCTTGGCGTGGACCGAAAGCAACAGGTGCTTTGATGCAGTTGTTCAATCAAACGTTATGGCCAGACTTAGATGTGCTTTTGATTGATATGCCACCTGGAACAGGAGACATTCAGTTGACTTTGGCACAGCGGATTCCTGTGACGGGTGCTGTGATTGTGACAACACCTCAAAATGTCGCATTGATGGATGCCACTAAAGGCATCGCATTGTTTAACAAAGTCGGCATCCCAGTGATGGGGGTGATTGAAAATATGTCGACGCATATTTGTTCAAATTGTGGATTTGAAGAGCAGATCTTTGGTACAGGTGGTGGCGATAAATTGGCGGAACAATACGATATTCCTCTATTGGGTCGTTTGCCTTTGAACGCGAGTATTCGTGAAAATGCTGATATTGGTAAGCCTTCTGTGATCGCAGGAGACAGTGCAGCTCGGTCTTATATTGAGATTGCTGAAAAAATTGCAAAGCAATTACCTAAAGCTGATAAGAAAGAAAATCGTATTTTTTAAATTTATGAATATCTTAAAACCGCACAATTATTCTTAAATATTTAAAGCTCAACTGATGTTGGGCTTTTTTGTTTCTTAGATTAGCATTTAAATTGGAACATTGATTTTAAAGCTGAGAAATCTCGAAACCTTAAACTGACTATAAAACATGCAAAATTGTGATTATTTACTCTAATTTTAATCACTATACTTTAGCTTCTCCCAACAATAATGTGTAGGTTCATTGATATGCGTACCTTAAAAGTGATCATTCTTGCATTCAGTTTTACTTCACTTACAGCATCTGCCGCAATTATTAACCATGTTGATTTCCCTGAAGCTTTTGTTCAAGCCAAAGAAAAAGCTGTTCAGGCGGATTCAGGTGAAGTGACTGTATCTGCGAGTACATCTAAATAATCAGTACAAAAAAAGCTGAAATAGATAAAAATCATTTAATGAGTATCTTAAAAAATGAGGGTTTCGGCTCTCTTTTTTAATTTTTAGATGATTTAAAAATGTTCATAACAATTATAAAAATTGAATTTTTAACACATTTGGATGAATTTTGGGAAATAGAGCGAAATGACTGTGGAGTAGAAATATTAAAAATCATTAACTGGTTGAAATTATTTTATTTAAATAAATATTGTTTTTAGCTCATGTCTACTCACAATTATTTTTTTGCAAGGCTGAAAAAACAGGATTAATCTGCAATCGCTCAAGAGTGAGTTTATTGTATGATTTCATGGCTATTTATCGGTTTAGTGATTACGATCCTCTTCACACCAGGACCCACAAACACATTACTTGCATCTTCGGGGATTCAAGTGGGGGTAAAGAAATCATTTCGACTTATCCCAGCAGAAGCGATTGGCTATCTGATTTCAATTACATTTTGGGGCTTTCTCATTGGCAAAGTCTCAACTCATATGCCTTTATTACCGACTATTCTTAAATTATTCAGTGCAGGTTATCTTCTATATTTGTCGATCAAATTATGGCGTACTGCTGGGGCAGATGAAGAATTAGTTCATTCGTGTATACGTGCGCGTGAGTTATTTTTAGCGACGCTATTAAATCCAAAAGCTTTGCTATTTGCTTCAGCGATTTTTCCCAATATGGCTTGGACGGATGCGCATGTTTATGTACCGCACATGTTGGTTTTCTTGATTTTGATTATTCCAATAGCTTTTAGTTGGACAGTATTGGGTTCTTTATTAGCGTCGAATAAAATCCATTGGCTTAATCAAAAAAATATGCAAAAAACGGCATCTTTGATTCTGATGAGTTTTTCTATTCCACTCAGTTATTCAGCACTTTTGAGCCTTTAAAATACTCATCGTTTTACATATCTTACATAGCTCAAGTGCACACAGTTGTTGTTCAACGCAAATGAGCATGATCAAGGCTTTGTTATTTCCATTATTGTCGAATTCAGTTAAAGTAACCCGCAGTAATTGAAATCAGTTTTTGGGAAATATAAATGGCAATTAAGTCTGATCGTTGGATTCGCGAAATGAGCGAAAATCACGGCATGATTGAACCGTATGCAGAAAACCAAGTTCGCTTAGATGAGAATGGACAAAAGCTCATCTCTTATGGCGTATCGAGCTATGGTTATGATGTACGTTGTGCACGTGAATTTAAAGTATTTACCAATGTTCATTCAGTCATTGTGGATCCAAAAAACTTTGATGAAAAAAGTTTTATCGACATCGAAGCTGATGTTTGTATTATTCCACCGAACTCATTTGCTTTGGCGCGTACCGTTGAGTACTTCCGTATTCCACGCAATGTATTGACAGTTTGTTTAGGTAAGTCGACTTATGCACGTTGCGGTATTATCGTAAACGTCACACCACTTGAACCCGAGTGGGAAGGTCATGTGACTTTGGAATTTTCTAATACTACAAACCTACCTGCACGTATTTATGCAGGTGAGGGTGTAGCTCAAATGTTATTCTTTGAATCAGATGAAGTGTGTGAAACGTCTTATAAAGACCGCGGTGGTAAATACCAAGGTCAAACAGGTGTGACGCTTCCAAAAACTTAAAATATTGGCTTCGCTGAATGTTAAAAAAGCAAACGCCATCGTTTGCTTTTTTATTTAGGACACTTTGATCAGTCTAAAATAAAGTGTAATAACAAAAAACAATCAAATATACCTCATTAAAAAACTGATTCATTGGTTATAAGTTTTTATTATTCTTCAATAAATTAAATAACAATCACTTATCGGAAAAAGTGTGTTTTAGGACGCATTATTTTGCATAAAGCATTCAACTTGGATAATATAAAATGTGATGCGTTAATCAAATGTTTTAAGAAAAAATGGATCTTTCTTAAAAAATTAGAAATTTAAAATCCAAAAATAAAAATATGGTGCGGAGCATCGTATAAAAAGGAAGGTCAAGATGACTACACTCAATTATACGTTTAATTTTAATAAGACGATGTTATCGACTTTGATGACTTTGTGCATCTCGCAAATGAGCTTCGCACTGCAGCCTCTTTCTGATGAAACTTTAAGTACTACAACGGGTGAGGGTATTGCTCTCGTACCCCAAGATGCCTACTTTGTATTTCAGGGCGAAAATTCAACGGGTACTGATCTCACTGATCGATCTAAAGATACAGGTTACATCCATGTTATTCCTGTTGGGCCTTTAACCAACGCAGCTCTCGACACGAATAAAGACAATGTTGTCGATGCTAAAGATCACTCTGTGGGTAAAGCCGATCTATTTGTTTATGGTTTAGCACTGTCCAAATCTGATGGAAATCATAATTCCCGATTGGCCAATTCTGATGCTGCAGCGCGTATTGGTTCATGGGGAACGGCGACCAATCCATGGATTTTAAAAGTAGAAACTGAAAATCAAGTGCCCAATTTTGATCTCAATAGTAAGTGTGCGGCAAGTGATCCAAAGTGTCAGGTGCCTTACCTGACTTTAGAAGCCCCTTTATTTAATACTTCCATTCCGACCAATGCCGCTGATGGTGCAGATGCATATAAGTTAAAAATGGGCCTATGGGCGGATGCTTTTGTGTTGGATCCAAGTAAAAAAGAAGGTGATGCATCGTTGTATAAATTAGGTGCGACCAATCAAACAACTGAAGGGCGTGCGAATAGATTACGTTTACAAGCCATTTGGAATGATTTCACCCTTAATGGCAGTCGTTTACAGGTGTTTCAAACTTTAAATGGTTCTACAAATGCCAATGGGATGAGTGCTTTTTATAATAATACTTTAGGTATAGCGGGCTTAGTCCGATTAAACAGTGGTGATGCAGCGAATTTAAAGACCACAAGTTTAAACGATAAAGTGTTACGTCTAAGTACCAGAGAAACCACGAATACCAATTTGTTAGATAGTCCTGCAGTGAATGGAACATCTGCGCCAATTTTTGATGCGAATGAAGGATTATTTATCCATAATTTGAATGCAAACTTAGTGTTAGGTTCATTGTATCAACCGCTGATTTTGGGCTCAGATGGTGCAAACTTCAGTTTAGAACTGACTCGTATTCCCAATAAAGAAGAAATTTACCGAAAAATTTATACTGACTACGACAACCCCAATTCAACTGTATATCAGGGCTCAACCTGTAACGTTTATAAGTGTGGCAATAATGGACTGACTGGATATCAAGGGAATAATGCGACCCACAGCAGTATTACGATTGGTTCAACCGTTTACGATGCATCTAAAAATACGTTGAGTGCATACAAAGGTGCAGATGCAGTCGGTGTTTCATTTGGTGCTATGCGTCCAGTGGCTCAAACACCGGGTGCAACAGCGCCAGCGGCTAACTTTAAAAATATGGGTTCAGCCGTGATTGATGGGGTATTAATCCAACATCTTAAAATCACCACCAAAGGACTATAAGGAGAACCTAATGAAAATACTCTCGACTCTTCTTATAGCGAGTTTAATGTCTACACAAAGTTTTGCATTAGAAGCTCTAAGCGACCATGCTTTACAAGAAGTTGAAGGTCAATCTGGCGCAGATTTATCAATAAAACTCTCACTGAATCAAAAACTGATTGATGGTAAGTATGTTTTTGATAATGGTGCGGGTGCTGTTTGTGAAAAAGTTGAGTTTTGCCGTTTAGCTGTTGCAGTCAACAATCGCTATGTTGATGCAAATGGACAAGCCAGTAGCACTGGTGGCAACAAATTATGGCTGGTGATGAAAGGTATTCAAGGAACCATTAATATCCAAAAAATCGGACTGGATGGTATCGATTTAACCTACAAAAATGATGGTGGTGCCGACAAGATCAAAGCTGCGATGCAACTAAGCTTTGATCCTCAATTACCGATTCAAATCCGCAACTTTGGATTTGATGCTCTAGCCTTTGGCAAAGATACGTTTGTCTCCTCGGCAACCAGCGACGGTGATAGTACAAATCCAGCAGATCATGGCTATCTACAAGTATCTCGTTATGACTCGGCAAATGCACCTAAATCTGCATACGATCATGGTCGTGAGAAAGGTTTTATGGGCGTGCGTATGAATGGAAATTTAGCACTTCAAGGTAAGGTGATGATGTTTGGTTGTGATGCTAGTCATCCACGTTGTTAATTACCAATCAGCCAACAGGGAATAGTGATGAATAATAAAATCGTGATAAAAAATAAGAAGCAAAATCACAACAAGATTTTAATGTTAAATACTTTGGCGATGAGTGTTTTACTCGCTTCGGGTCAATTATATGCACTCGAAGTAATGCAAGACGAAGCATTAAGAGCCGTTGATGGTCAAGATGGCGTTCAAATTTCAACGACCTTAAGTGAAGCCAATATTGATCAACTGTATTGGTCCGATGATGCTGGTCGTGGCAGTTTAAATGCAAATGGTACGACACTAAGAGCAACTGCTGATCAAGTTAAGATACGCCAAAGTAATGCATCATCTGCTCCATTGGGTGCAGATATTCAGATCAATACGGGCAGTAAAGACAATAAAGTTGGCTTAGATTTAGCAGTGAGTGCTTCGCCTGCGTTGGTTACTGTAGATTCTTTCCGTATTTGTGAAGGTGCTTCAACTGCCAGCTGTACCCCTGCGATTGGTAATTTAGCGATTCAAACCGCTTCGAATATTGATCTAAAGTTAAGAACCATCGATGGGCTATTTAGCAAAGATAATCTGAGCGAAATGTCGATGGGGCTTAAAAATGCCAATATTTATTTAGGGCAAACAGATGTCAATTCTAAGCTGAATCAGTTGATTCTTAAAAACTTCAACTTTAACTTTGAAGGTAAAGGTTCAATTTTTGTAGACTCAGCTGAAGGTTTGAGAATGCAAACCAACACTCGTGATGGTGCTGTTGATCGTTATGCAACGATGAGTAGTACACCCAATGAAAATTTAGGTTATGTCGATTTAAATCGCGTCGCAGATCCAGCGTCTTCAAATGCAGGGTTTAAAAATACAGGGACTTATTCAGCAAATGGGGTAACCACAAGTTCTGGTTTGAACTTAGAGATTATGCTGAATAAAGAGGCGAATGCGCAAAATCCTTATGCCATAGATGCCACAACAAATAGTCCGCAAGGTGCAAAAGGGCTTATTCGTTTAGGTGCAAGTGGACGTATGGTGAACTCATCACTTGAATTTCGAGGTACGAAAGGTCAAGAAAACGTATTGGGTAATGCTGTACGCACAGATGGCGCTCAAGGCGGGAACAATATTGGGAATTCAGGGATTGGCTTCCGGATGAAAGCTGAATTCACCAATGATAACGATTCAATGTTAGGCGGCGATGCATCCAAAGCGACAAAACTTGAAATTGGTGGTGCGGGTTTAAATGCTTATGGATTTGAGTTCAGTAATTTAACTGGATTGATGGCAGGCAGTCGTGCATCTTTTGACAGTGGTAATGTCTACATTAACTTAGTGGACACCAAGTTTTTATCTATTCCTGTGAACAATGTGTTTCAAACCAGCCGTTTTGGTAATGGTGAGTTTCTTACTAAAGATCTCGATTATAGACAATATGTCCATAATGCGATTAGTACAACTAATCCATATAGTGTTGCTGTGGCTATTCGTGGGGCTGAGTTCCAGTCCTTAGCGCGTCGTGGTCGTTTTACAACGAGTGCGGGTGTGGATGATGCAAATTTATTTGCCAATAATGGTTTAAATAATGAGTGGGGACTTGCACTTCCTTTTTATAATTTAAATGCAAATTTGGCATTGTATGGTACTAAAGTTCAAGCAGATCAAGCATTTTATTACACACTGTCAGGTTCAAATGTGGTTAAAAATTTGGTCAGCAGTGCAGGTGAAACAGCACGTTTGGGACTTTCGATTGCGATGAGTACTGAAGGTGTGAGTAAAGGCAAAGGCGATAAAACAACGTCGATTCTGTTGATTGATGGCGGAAAAGTAGGCCAAACCAATACCACAACGGATTACTATATGGGACTGCGAAATGTGGATACCCTGCTTAAAGGTGCGGGTCATTTGGGTGTGGAAAATGGCAGTCTGAACGTCAGTTTAAAAGATATGTTGATTGTGATGTCGGCTGAAGTTGCAGCAGGTTATTTACCAGGTACAACTTATAAAACATGTAAGCTCAGTAGTTCTGCTGCGGGTTGTGCAACGCAGAGTGCCTCTACTGCAAATAATTTCTCGCTCCCTGATGATGTACTGTTTGGTTTGAAACTACGTTTAGGCGGAGATATTGATTTTTCATTACTTCCGAATAGTTCAATTGCTGATGGTAGTCGCTTATCTGTGGCAGGTGAGCTTGATCTGAAAGGTAATAACAATACTGTTCAGATTAGTGATCCACAAAATGGTTCGACACTCGGTTTAGATAGAATTACAGGTAAAGTGGCATTTAATAATGCCATTGTGGTGAATAAAGATCAGACCAGTGGAAATGCAAAAGTTGGCTTCCATGCGAATTTACTCTTAAATCCACAGCAAACCACTTCAGGTGTGTTTAGAGCAAGAGATATCAATTTCTATCCACCCAATACAGGCCCGGGTGCACGTTTAGGTGAGTTAGCGATTACAGGTGGGCGCATCTCAAGTGAATTTAATATCGTGCCACGAAATTAAAAGATAGGGATATTTACAATGAATAAAAATAAAATATATGTCCTGACGATGTTGATGATGCCATTAACGCAAGTTATGGCACTAGAAGCTTTGGATGATCAAACATTGTCGACAACAACAGGCCAAGATGGAATCAACGTTGGGATTACGCTCCCGCAAGTTGATATCGGTCAAATCGCATTGATTGACAAAGATGGCATTGGATCGAAAATTTTAAATCAAGATTATAATCAAGCGGCCTCTTTGACTTTGGCAGGAACAGCAAATACTCCGATGTCGATTAATTTTCTAGGGGCAAATAATTCATCTACACTCAATGCGATAGTGGATACGGATGCTGGAAATGGAAAAGCATTCGCCAATATTGGTTTGGGCTTTGGAAGTCAAATCACAGGGTTGAGAATGAGTCCTTTTGCTGTGTATCTTGCAAATACCAATGCGACGACAGGTTTAGGAAAATCTAAGGATGTCTTCACAACTGCGGGCGTGCTTAATGGCGGTGTTTCAAAATTTGTAGAAATCGGTAGTGCATCAAACAATTTTGAAATTAATTTTGTGCAAGGCAACTCACCCAGTGTAAATATTCAATTGGGCAATGTGCCACAAAGCCAAATGATTAAATTCAGTGGAGCAATTCAGTCGATATGTGGTACGGACTCTGGCTGTCCAATCGCAGTGATTTCTGGTGATACATCGGCGAAGTTTGATTTTCAAGTGAAAGGAAATACGGCGACTGGAATCAATTTAAATGGTTTTTATGCAGGTGTAGAGCCTACTGGTTTTGTTTTTGGCAACACGGGCACTTCCTCTAAAATGGACGTGGCACTCAATAATGTGATGCTGGGAAATGATGCTGCAATTTCACCTACCATCTTTAATGGTTTACCTAATGGTTCAATGGGAAGTTTTGGAGCAATTGGTGCGAGTGTTAAAGACCTGAAAGTCAGTATTCGCGGGCTTTAATATTATTTTTAGCAGATATAGAAATAAGATATAGACAGATAAAAAATCCCGCACTTGGCGGGATTTTTTTAAGTTAGAGGTTTAGGGTGCAAATGTTTATTCTGCAATTTTCGCTAAAACTTCTTCTTTACTGATATTTACAGATTCAGCATCAGTACGACCTTTATATTCAAAAGTCCCTGCATCCAAACCTTTTTCACCAATCACAATACGATGTGGAATACCGTTAATTTCTAGATCAGAGAACTTAACACCAGGACGTTCATCACGATCGTCCAACAATACATCATATCCTGCCGCTTGAAGTTCAGCATAGAGAGACTCTGCTGCTTCTAAAGTACGAGGTGATTTGTGAGCATTCATTGGCACGATCGCCACTTGGAATGGAGCAATCGCAGCAGGCCAGATAATCCCTTTGTCATCGTAGTTTTGTTCAATCGCAGACGCAACAACACGAGTGATACCGATACCGTAGCAACCCATGGTGACTGTAAATGGTTTGCCATCTTTACCTAAAACTTTGCAACCTAAAGCTTCTGAGTATTTTTGACCCAATTGGAAAATATGACCCACTTCAATACCGCGTTTGATTTGTAATACGCCTTGACCATCTGGAGATGGATCGCCTTCAACCACATTACGAAGGTCATAGACTTCAGTAAATTGAGCATCACGTTCCCAGTTTACGCCAGTGGCATGTTTATCCACTTCGTTCGCTCCAGCAACAAAGTCAGACAATACAGAGGCAGCGCGATCCACAATCACAGTTAAGCCTTTTTCAACTAGGCCTTGAGGACCGATAAATCCTACAGTTAAGCCTAGTTCAGCGATTTGATCTTCAGTCGCGAAAGTCAATGGTGATGCAATTTGAGGATGCTTCTCAGCTTTGATTTCATTCAGCTCATGATCACCACGAAGGAATAATGCAACCACTGGTGCTTTTTGACCTTCTTGTTGAGCAACACCTTGAACGAGTAAGGCTTTCACTGAATCTTTTGCTTCAGTGTTTAAGAAAGCAGAAACATCAGCAATGGTTTTTTGATTTGGTGTTTCAACAATTTTTAATTCTTGAGTCGGTGCAGCACGTTCACCCACCAAAATAGCTTCCGCCATTTCAATGTTGGCAGCGTAATCAGATTCAGTAGAGAAGGCGATATCATCTTCACCGCTTGAAGCCAATACATGAAATTCATGCGAACCTGAACCACCGATTGAACCTGTATCTGCTTGAACTGGACGGAAATCTAAACCCAAACGTGTGAAGATCCGACAGTATGCTTCATACATTACATCATAAGTTTCTTGTAAAGACGCTTGATCAACATGGAAAGAATAGGCATCTTTCATGATGAATTCACGTGAACGCATGACACCAAAACGTGGACGAACTTCATCACGGAATTTGGTTTGAACTTGATAGAAGTTGGCAGGCAATTGCTTGTAACTTTTCAGTTCGTTACGCGCCATATCCGTAATAACTTCTTCATGCGTAGGACCGAGTACGAAAGGATTGTTATGACGATCCTTAAAACGTAGCAATTCAGCACCATACTCCACATAACGACCAGATTCTTCCCAAAGCGAAGCAGGTTGAGTCACAGGCATCAACACTTGTAATGAGCCTGCACGATCCATTTCTTCACGTACGATCGCTTCCACTTTATTTAACACACGTACACCCATCGGCAACCAAGTGTATAAACCTGAAGCCAATTTACGGATCATACCCGCACGAAGCATCAGCTGATGTGAAATAACTTCAGCATCACTTGGGGTTTCTCTTAACGTAGCAAATAAAAAGCGACTCGCGCGCATGGAAACTGTCCTAATAATTAGCGTTAAAGCATAAGATTATATGATAAAAAATGAGGTGCACATTCAAAATGACACCTCATTACAACTGGCAATATTATGACACGATTTTTCGCATTTGACGCATCATAAAGTTTTTAAAGTCATCCAAGTAGGTAAAGATCACAGGGACAACCACTAATGTCAGGAGGGTCGAGGTAATGACCCCACCGATCACGGCATGTGCCATAGGTGCACTTTGTTCACCACCTTCACCTAAACCGAGTGCCAAAGGTACCATACCCATAACCATCGCACTGGTGGTCATCAGGATCGGGCGAAGACGTGTCGTACCCGCTGCAATAATAGCATCATAACGACTCTCACCACGATCCATCGCCTTTTTAATAAAGTCAATCAGCAGAATGGCATTTTTGGTGACCAATCCCATGAGCATAATAATCCCGATGATCGAAAATAAGTTCATGGTGGAATTAAACACGAATAAGGCTAAGAAAACTCCGACCAGTGATAGGGGTAAGGAGGCCATAATCGCAGCAGGATGAATGAAGCTATTGAACTGGGAACCTAAAACAATATAAATAAATACGATGGATAGCGTGATTGCAGTCATTGCATAGCCTGCAGATTCTGCCATATCCGCATTTGAACCCTGCGTATCGAAACTATATCCAGCAGGCATTTCGAATTGATCTTGGATTGCACTAATATCACGACCAATATCACCCGCAGGACGACCTGAAGTATTTGCCTCGACCAAAACTTCACGTGCCAAATCACGACGGTTGATTTGTGAGGCACCATAGCTTTCTTCAAGTGAGGAAACAGTTGAGAGGGGAATCAAAATCGGTTGATTATTCTCATCCATCTTTTGCGAAGTTAGATATAGATTCTGAATGTCGCTTGGCAGCGTTCTTTTATCTTCTGATAAACGTAAATTCACGTCGTAGTTCTCGCCTTTGTCGTCTTTCCATGTGGTTGCATCATCACCTGCAAGGAGTGGGCGAATCACATTGGCAATTTGACCGACCGATAATCCAAGGTCATTGGCAAGTAAACGATTAACATGAACTTCAAGTGTAGGTTTTGGCTCTTTCAATGAGCTTTCGAGATCGACAACGCCCTCGACTTTTTCCATTTCAGCCATAAAGCGATCTGAAATTTTCTGTAACTCATCTAGATCAGGGCCTTTGATTGAAATCATCACAGGTTTTTGACCACCTGAAACGGTTTCATCGGCTGAAGCAACAGAGGTGACGGTAATCCCAGCCACACTTTTTAAGCGATCGCGGAGTTGATTGTTGAGTTCAGAAAGGGTTTCTGTTCGCTCTTGTCGAGGCGTAACAGAGACACGAATACTGACGTGATTTTTACCGCGGTCTGTCACGCCGTTAATCACACCATAAGTTGAACGAACTTGAGGATGCTGACGAATAATTTGATCGACTTGTTTTAACTTGGCTTGAGAGTATTCAAGAGAAGCATCGACAGGCGTTTCAAATTTGACTCGAATTTCACCCTTATCAGGAACAGGCACGAACTCTGTACCAATCAACTTTGATAAACCTAAAGCAGCAAATAGTGATGCAAATGCGATGACCAATGTAATCACACGGAAACGAAGTGCGAGTTTGAGCAACTTTTCATAGACATGGGTAAGTTGATCCAGTTTGCCTGAGATCCACAAGAAAAATCGTTTTACACGGCCAGGTTGCTTGTTTGGATTTTTCTTTTCTGCCCAATGTGCGGACAGCATTGGATCAAGGGTAAAACTGACAAACATCGAAATCAGGACAGCAGTACTGACGGTCACCCCAAACTGATAGAAGAAACGACCGATAATCCCACCCATGAATGCTACAGGAAGGAAAACTGCAACAATGGTTAAAGTGGTTGCAAGGACGGCTAAACCAATTTCTTTGGTACCATCCAATGCTGCAGTAACATGATCTTTACCCATATCTGCATGACGAACAATATTTTCTCGAACCACAATGGCATCATCAATTAACAGACCGATACTCAACGATAAAGCCAGTAAAGTCATCATGTTAATGGTGAAACCAAACATCCAAATAAAGGTCAGTGTACCGAGTAATGCAATCGGTAAGGTTAAACCTGTAATGGCAGTTGAACGGAATGATCCTAAAAAGAGTAGGACAATGAGAACTGCTAAAATGCCGCCTTCGACAATGGTTCGAGCGACGTCTTTGATACTTGCACGAATACCTTTGGAGGTGTCTACAACGACTTTGAGTGTTGTACCTTTAGGTAACTGTTGTTCAATTTTATTGAGCGTTTTATAACTGGCATCGACAACATCAATCACATTTGAATCTGAACTACGTAAGATATCCATTGCGATGGCCGTTTTACCATTCAGAAATGCACTGGACTCCAACTCGGCTTGGCCGTCTTGAATGTTGGCAACTTGTCTGAGATAAATAGGCGAGCCATTTTTAGTTGCAACAATCAACTCACCAAAAGATTGAGGCTGGATCACCCTAGATTTAATTTCAACAACAAGTTCGGAATTGCCTTGTTTTAGCGTTCCACCAGGAACTTCAATATTTTCACCTTTTAAGGTGTTAATGACTTGGTCGATCCCGATCCCAAAACTTTGTAATTTATAAGGATCAACTTCGATTCTAATCTGCCGTTGTGCATCACCGAGCAAATTGACGGTACCTACACCTGTTACGGTTCTGAGTTGAGGAACAATCCGTTGGTCAAGATAAGAACTGAGCTCGCGTAGAGACATCTGATCGGATTCGAAAACCACAGACATGACCGCACTAGCAGTTGGGTCGTAACGTTCCACAATGGGATCTTCAATTTCATCTCGAAATTGAGCGGTCACAGGCGCAATCTTATCTCGAACATCTTGGGCAGCAACGGTTGAAGGCACATCCAAATTAAACTCAGCAATGATGGTAGATAAACCTTCACTTGACTGGGAAATAACTTGCTTTAACCCTGAGATGGTATTGATTTGATCTTCCATCTTCTTGGTGATGTCAGATTCAACGGTTTCAGGTGACGCACCTGGATAGTTGGTATAAATCACGACAAAAGGGAAGTCGACATCTGGAAACTCTTCTACGCCCATACGTTGCCAAGAGGCGAGACCAAGCACCATTAGACAGAACATCATCATAATCGTGAAAACAGGATATTTAACACTGATCCGAGTGAGCCACATAGCAATGCTCCTGTTTTACTTAGCTGAGATCAAGACAGATTTGTCGATATCATCTGCACTAAATTTAACTTTGCTGATGAGGTCAGTTGCTTCTAAGCCTTGAACAATCGAGAGGTTTTGATTGGGTCGTTGTTCTAAAATTTTAATCGGCACTTGTTTTAATTTTTGTTGTCGAACCACCCAAACGAAAGGTTTGTTTTGTAAGTCATGAATGGTGTCGAGCGGTATTTTTTGACCTTGAATACTATTATTTCCCAATATAGAACCCTCTACAAAAGCACCAATGCTTAAAGAGTTAATCATTTGATTGGGTTGAGCAAAGAACTCAATCTGACGGCTGACCTGATCTGCAATCGGGCTAATACGTGTCAAAGTCGCAGTCAACTTTTGTGGATTACCTTGCAAGTTATATTCAATTTGATTGCCAACTTTTAAGGCACTTTGCTGATCAGCCGAGACTTTGGCTTGAATCTCAAGTTGAGAGGTGTCGACTATTTCAAGCAGTGTTTGCCCTACAGAAACGGTTTGACCCGGTTCTACACTACGTTTGGTAATCGTGCCTGAGATTGGGCTTTTAAGTATGCCATCCTGATTCGCTTTAACGGATATATCGACATTGGCTTGTTGTGCTTTAACGGTTTCAAGCTGTGCTTTGTAGTCTACTTGGCTTTGTTCATATTCAACTTTAGAAATAAACCCTTGGTCATATAAGCGTTTTTTGCGTTGTACCATATTTAAAGCTTGTTGAGCTTGAGCTTGGGCAGAAGCAAGATTGGCTTTAGATTGTGCTAAACGAGATGCATTGTCTTGATTATTAAGTTCAACTAAAGTTTGCCCGCGACTGACTTGTTGACCGACTTGGACATTCACAGCAGTAGCGGTTGCCATCACTTGAGATTGGATGGAGCTTTGATTGACGGCTTTGATCGTTCCTGAAAATGCAGTTCGCTGGGTAGAACTTCCTTGTTCAACTTGAATAACATCTTGTTGAATCAGTTCTATTTTGGTTTGGGTTTCTTGCTTTTGGATCGGTTTTTCTTCGGATTTTTGGCATGCAGCAAGGACCAAACTTAGGCACAATACTGAGATTTTGAGTACAGCTCGTGTCTGTGGATCTTTATGCAGTGTGGGTTTCATTTGTGGTCCTTATTTCCATATAAAGCCTTTTTATTCAAGGGCTTTTAAGCGATTTATAATTGTGGCGTATTGGGTCTGCGTATTTCGATAGTCTGTTTGTAAAGATTCAATATTTTTTTTGATATTGGTAATGTTCTGCATGTTGTACTTCAAACGATCTTTTAAATCATTGGGAACTGCTTGTCCTTTGCGAAAATGCTCCATTTCTTGACGCTTGAACATAATACGATCTTTTTGAATTTGCTTTAGCTGACGCTGTTGCAATTCAATTTGTTTGTTGTAGTTTCTCAGCAACTCATCGCGTTTCATCGCTGCAGTTTTACTGGTCCCATATGCTCTTTTTAATTTCATATCGTGTTCGCGTTGACGTGCTTGTTGCTCGCGAACACGAGATTGATTTTGATCGGCCTCTGCATTGTAACTTTTGTTTCTTTTGATCACCTGCATATTGGCATCGAGCGCTTCATAACCATTACGAATATGCGCAGGGGTTACAGTGCTACTAATGTTGGCAGTACCATTCTTGTCATAGTAACGATACCAGACTGCTTTGCTCGCAAAACATTCAGCCGCTATAAAAATGGACAAAACGGAAGAAAGCACATAAACTTGCTTCGAAGGAGAAAGGAATGAAGATGTAGCAAAATAATTCAAAAATTTGGACATTTATTCCCCACAAAAAGAAAAAGAGTTTTTTATTTTAGCTTTTAACCCAAGCATTTTAGGGTGTTAGTTTAAATTTATAAATATATAACTCGAAAATATTACATAAATTGTATGAACGGGTTATCTCTTTTATTTTCCTTTATGACACATTAACGCTAGACAGAGAAAAGCTCATTGAAAAAGATAGTGAAAATATGTTAAAAAATGACAATTATTGTAAAAATAAATTAGTTCAGCTCTGCTTAATTCAGCTTACTGGGAAGGGTCGTTAAATGGACGAAAAACTTCAAAATCTTAAAGTCATGGTAATTGATGATTCAAAAACCATTCGTCGTACAGCTGAAACATTGTTACAACGCGAGGGGTTTAACGTTGTAACTGCGGTCGACGGCTTTGAAGCACTTTCAAAAATCGCAGAAGCAAATCCTGATATCGTATTCGTGGATATTATGATGCCACGTTTAGATGGCTATCAAACTTGTGCATTGATTAAAAACTCGCAAAATTACCAAAACATTCCGGTCATTATGTTGTCAAGTAAAGACGGATTATTCGATCAAGCGAAAGGACGAGTTGTAGGTTCTGATGAATACTTAACCAAACCTTTTAGTAAAGACGAATTGCTAAATGCTATACGTAATCATGTAACTGCATAAAAGACGACATTGCTTTATTGGGGAAAAAAATGGCGCGTATTCTTGTTGTTGATGATTCACCAACTGAAATGTTTCGATTTAAAGAAATATTGAATAAAAACGGATTTGATGTGATTGAAGCATCAAATGGGGCAGATGGCGTTACGCTTGCTCAAGCCGAATTACCAGATCTCGTCCTGATGGATATTGTGATGCCTGGTGTAAACGGTTTTCAAGCGACACGTCAAATTGCTCGAGGTGTAACGACTAAACACATACCGATCGTGATCGTGAGTACTAAAGATCAGGATACAGACCGTGTTTGGGGAAAAAGGCAAGGTGCGTGTGACTACCTAACTAAGCCAATCGATGAAAGTCAATTGATTAGTGTGATAAAACGATATCTCACTGTGGGATAAAATATGGCAGCAAATGGATTTATCGAATTGCTTCGATTGTCCAAGCGTGGCAATAAAAACTACGCAGGCAATGATAAAGAAGTAAACCGATGGTCAGGCATTGCATTTGAAATGTTGGGGCAATATTTTGTTGCTCCATTAGGTGAAGTATCTGAAGTGATTTATCCCCCTGATTGTACGCCGGTTCCAATGGCGAAAGGGTGGGTAAAAGGTTTGGCAAACATTCGTGGTCGTTTGCTATCTGTTTCTGATTTGGCAAATTATCTTTCAGATCAAAAAACTCAGTTCGTACCGACTCAAAAAGTTTTATGCATTAGCCATAATGATCATTATGTTGGTTTGATTGTTGATCAAGTTTTGGGGATACAACATTTTAATAAAAAAAGCTTTTTTTCAGAAAATAAACAAATAGACGAAAAGCTTAAGCCGTACTGTCAGGGATATTTCCAGCAACATAATCAAGCTTGGAATATTTTTATGTTCAGTCGGTTATTAAATGATCCGCAATTCATGAACGCATCAGAAAAATTTATAAACTAGTTTTGACGTAGGCTTTAATCAGTCACGTAATGGGGAGAAGCTGGATGGGCTTTAAACTGAACAAGAAAAATGCAAGTGAGAATACTCACCAAAGTAATTCAGTATTTGTGACTAAACTGAAAGCGAAAGCCGACCAATTTTCTAAATTGTTTGGCGATACTGAACAAACAAGATCTTATTTACAACTAGGTCTAATCAGTTTGTTGGTTTCAGTTTTGATCTTACTGTATCTATTCTACAGTGTACCTCGTAATAACGATTTAACACGTAGTGTAGGTGAGTTGCGTTTATTATCGCAAACAATGTCTCGCCAAGCATCGGAAGCTATGTCTTCAGGTACAAAAGAGTCCATTCAAGCTTTAACGAATTCACAAAAGGAATTTGCAACCAACCTTGAAACTGTTCAAAGCATTCACTCAAATAATGATGATTTAGCTAAAGTTGAACAGATTTGGGGTAATGTAAATAAAGATATTAATCTGATCACATCTCAACAAAAAATCATTAATCAGTTATATGACACCAACCTTGCAATCAAAGAAACGATTCCAGGCATACAGGCTGAATATAACTTAATGGTCGATCAAATGGCGCGTAATAATGTGCCAAGTAGCCAAGTGATTATTGGTAAAAACCAAGTCTTTATTGCGGAACGTATCTTACGTTCGATTGGTTCAGTATTGGGTGGTACAGACAGTGCAAGTGGTTCTGCAGATGACTTTAACTCAGATATTGAAACTTTCGGTTCTTATGTTAATGCACAATTAAATGGTAATGCTGAACTTGGTGTTGCACGAGTAGATAACGAAGAAGCACGAGAGTCATTAAAAAGTATCAAAAGTGATTACGATACGATTATTAAGTCGGGTTCAGCCTCTGTATTATCTAACTCAGAACAAATTGTAAAAGTTCGTCAAGCTGTTGCTAATATTTCAGCTCAGTCTGATCCTCTTCTTGAGAGCTTAGATAAGCTTAAAGTTAATTCTGGTTTAAAAACGATTTTACCAGGTTTTTTGCTGCTGATTGCTTTGATCGCTTTCTTATACAGCGTATTCAAATTATTGGTTCTTCGTAGTCAGTCAGATCAACTTCGTGTAATGCGTTTACAGGACGAGTATGACCGTAACCAGAATGCGATTTTACGTTTACTGGACGAGATTGCCGATTTGGCGGATGGTGACTTGAGTTCGTATGCAACAGTATCTGAAGACTTTACCGGTGCAATTGCCGATTCGATTAACTTCGCGATTGACCAATTACGTGACCTTGTATCGCGTATTAATGAAACATCGCAAGAAGTTGCACAATATACCCAAGACACGCAGCAGATTACGCATCAGTTAGCTGAAGCATCTGAGCATCAGGCGCAAGAAATTGCAGGTGCATCTACAGCGATTAACGAAATTGCACAATCTATTGATTTGGTCTCTGCTAACGCAGAAGAATCTGCTGAAGTAGCACAGCGTTCTGTACAAATTGCATCCAATGGTGCTGAAGTTGTAAACCGTTCGATCCAGGGTATGGATACGATTCGTGAGCAGATTCAAGAAACCTCGAAACGTATTAAGCGTCTTGGTGAATCTTCTCAAGAGATTGGTAACATCGTATCGTTAATTAACGATATTGCCGATCAAACGAACATCTTGGCATTAAACGCTGCGATTCAAGCGTCGATGGCAGGTGAAGCGGGTCGTGGTTTCGCCGTGGTTGCAGATGAAGTACAACGTCTTGCGGAACGTTCGGCTTCTGCGACTAAACAGATTGAAACTTTGGTTAAGACGATTCAAACAGATACCAATGAAGCCGTCATTTCAATGGAACAAACGACGTCGGAAGTTGTACGTGGTGCGAATCTTGCGAAGAATGCGGGTGTAGCTTTGGATGAGATTCAAACTGTATCAAATACCTTAGAAAAACTGATTGCTAACATTTCTGAAACGTCAAAACTTCAGTCTGCGTCTGCGGGTCATATTGCGAACACGATGAATGTTGTTCAAGAAATTACCTCGCAAACGACAACAGCGACTTTCGATACAGCTCGCTCAGTGTCTGAGTTGGCAAATATGGCTGACTCTCTACGTGAATCTGTAACGAACTTTAAGTTACCTGATTAATCGTTAGATATTCTTTGGGGAGTAGCCCTCATCATGAGGTGGGGGCTACAGAGTTATAGATAATCTTTGATTCAATGCGTTGTTCGCATTGAATATATAAGTTAATAGGTTCTACTCTCTGGATTAGAGACTAAGCATAGAAGCCTGAGCTATGAAAGAAATATTAAAACATTTAGTCGATTCGACTGTTTTGCCTGAAGATGAATATCTTGATCAGGATGCTGAAATTTTAGAAATTTTTGTCGAAGAATTGGAAGAAATTTTTGAAACTTTAAAGCCATTGCTGAATCAGTGGGTAGCAAAGCCAAGTCAGGATGAAGTATTGGTTACGATTCGACGTAATTTTCATACTTTAAAAGGTTCTGGCCGTATGGTTGGGGCTAAATATTCAGGCGAATTGGCTTGGACGGTTGAAGATACACTCAATCGCGTCATCGCGAATAATGTAGAGTTATCAGAGAATGTACTTCAGTATGTGATGACTGTATTTAATCTATACCAGTATAAACTTTATCCAGATTTCAAAAATAGACGTGAACATACTTTAGATTTACGACCATTGGTGCTTATAGGTCAACAATTACAACAAAATTTGAGCCTTGAACCAGCATTAGAAGAATTATTAGGTTTAGCAATAAGTTTGAATCACGAAGATTCGATCACTGGTTTAGAAAAAGGTCTTGATCATGAAGATTCAAGTGCATCTGAATTGATCCATGGCGAAGATTCATTTGAATTCAATTTTGATGCTAACAGTGTAGAAAGTGCTGTGACGCTTCAAGAAAATGTTGCAAGTGAAGCTCTGATCTTTGAGCAAGCTCAACTCACTGAAACCATGTCAATCTTCCTTGAAGAATCTGAAGAGCATGTCAAAACCATTGAATCATTTTTGAAATTGGACCAGCATTCTGCTGATCAATATAATCAATTGATTCGAGCGCTACATACCTTGCGTGGTAGTTCTTCAATGGCGCAGGTGAACGATATCTTTGAGTCAAGTAGCAAGCTTGAAGAAGTCTTTAAATCTTTGGTTAAAAGTGATACTGAAACCTCTACAAATGAGAGTGTTTTACTGTCGACTTATGTTGAATATATTCAAGATTATTTATATCTGATTCGCATCAACACCAATGAATCTGAGCGATTTGTTCAGGTTCAGCAGAAATTTGATCAAGCGTGGGATTTATATGACTTCCAAGCGAGTCATGTAGAGCAGTTAGCATCAGGTCCGGATATGTTGACTCACTTAATGAGTCTAAATATTGATGTATTATTGGATACTGAACTTGATTTCGATCAACGTGCTCAAAATGAATATCCAGCATATTTCCAAGAATTAAGTCAACAAGCACAGCAAATTATTGAACATACGAATAACCGTGCCGCGCTTGGGATTCACCAATATGGTATGGCGTTAAAGTCCAGCTATGATTCAGTGCTTCGTAATCAGAATCTACTGAATACCAATTATATCTTCGAATTATTTGGTCGGGCGCATCAAGAGTTTATTCATTTATTCGATACTTTGGCATCAGGTCAAAGGGTTGGTTTAAGTGACAATGCAAAACAAACCATTGATGAGTTGAGTACTTACTTACAACAAGATATGGATTTTGTTGAACCAGTTAACTCTCCATCTGATGTAGCTCAGAGTTCAACATCTCAATTTGATATTCTCGATTTGTCTTTTGTAACCACTCAATTGGTTGCTGATAAACAAGATATTGATTCTGAAGAGGCCGTTCGTGCATTTGATAACGATGTATTAGATATCTTTATCGAAGAAGCGGATGAAATTCTAGTTTCGATTGATGAAGATCTAAATACGTGGTCTGAACATTTAAATGATACGACTGCATTAAATAATTTAATGCGCCATTTGCATACCCTGAAAGGTGGTGCAAATATGGTTCAAGCTGAACATATTGGGTTGATCGCACATGAATTAGAAACAATTTATGAGCGTATTATCAATGATCAATTGGAAACCACAGAACCATTGGTCGCAGCTATTCGTTTAGTGCAAGATGATATTGCAGATCGCATGCAAACTCTTCGTGAAGAGCGAACAGATTACCCTGCGAATTACACCATTGCGCTACTTCAAAATATCGTACAACGTCAGCCTGATTATGTGGGTATGCCGTCTTCTGTTGAAGTGCCTGAACCTAACTTGCATTCAGAATTGTTGCCAGAAGATCATTCAGTTGCTGTTGATGAAAAGCATTTGGCTCAGCCTGATCTTACCCCAGCATCGGAATCATTTGAATTTACAACTGAAACTGAATCTAAAGAAGTTACAAACTCATTGGTTGAAGAAGTTCCAAAGGGTTCTGTCGAGGGTATTGCACAAGAAGTCTTTGCTGAAGAGGCAGAGGAGCTGATTGAAGAAGCTAAAGCACTCTTACCTCAATGGGCTGATCAACGTAGTAATCGTAGTTTATTACTTCAATTACAACGTATTGCACACAGCTTAAAAGGTGGTGCAAAAATGGTTCAAATGGAGCAAGTCGCAGATATTGCTTACGAGCTTGAAACAGCATTTGAACAATTCGCACTGCATAACTTTAATTCAAATGCATACGATTCATTATTGGAATCAGCGTTTAACTGGATTAAAGGTGCTGTACTCGAAGAAAACTTCCAATATTTCACTTCGCTCAAGACCAGTCTTGAAAATATTCAGTACACGGATGTCTCAGCACAATTACCTGAGAAGCTGACGCGTGCAGAATTATTAGAAGACCAGTATACGGTTGAGATTGTGCAGGGCGATGGTACCGAACCACCTTCAATGATGGGTGAGTTAGGTATGGATTCGAATGCTGAACAAAATGATGAGATGATTCGTATCTCTGCTGATTTGATTGAGAAAATGATCGATCTTTCGGGTGAAAATGCGATTAACCGTTCACGTATTGAGATGGATCTGAGTCAATTAGGCAACACATTGAGTGATATGGAGCTTGCCATTCAACGTTTGGCAGACCAATTACGTCGAATGGATGGTGAGCTTGAATCTCAAATTATTGCGAAGCATGGCGATCTCGATGGGCGCTATGAAGATTTCGATCCATTAGAAATGGACCAATACTCTTCAATTAACCAATTATCGAAGTCGCTCGCCGAGTCAGCATCAGATTTGGTGGACTTTAAATCAACTTTGGTTGAAAAAATCAAAGATACAGAAGGTGTACTGTTACAACAGTCTCGTATTCAAGCTGAAATATCTGAAGGTTTGATGCGTGCACGTCTAGTCCCATTCTCGCGTTTATTGCCTCGTTTACAACGACTTGTTCGTCAAGTATCTACGACCTTAAACAAACCGACAGAGCTTTTGGTAAACAACACTGAAGGTGAGTTGGACCGTACGATTCTTGAGAAGTTGGTTTCTCCACTAGAACATATGTTACGTAATGCACTAGATCATGGTATTGAAACGACGACAGAGCGCTTAAATAGCAAAAAGCCTGCTCAAGGTAAGATTGAACTTGATATTAGTCGTCAAGGTACCGATATTCTCATCGAATTTAAAGATGATGGGCGTGGCATCGATGCAGCCAAAATTAGAACGAAGGCGATTGACTCAGGATTGATCAAAAAGGATCAAATACTTTCTGATCAAGATGTTATTCAATATATCTTCCATCCAGGTTTCTCTACTGCTGAAAAAGTAACGCAAATTTCAGGTCGTGGTGTTGGGTTGGATGTGGTGCAAAGTGGAATTAAATCACTCGGTGGTCAAGTCTCTGTTGCTTCTACATTAGGGCAAGGTTCGATATTTACGATTCGTGTTCCAACCACGGTCGCGGTCAGTGATGCATTGATGGTGAAAGTTGGGGATCAGCAATTTGCTGTACCGCTTGCCCAAATCGATCGTATCGTCCGTATCTCACCCGCTGCACTGGAAGAGTTCTTTAACAGCAATAAAGATCACTTCGACATCGATAATCAAAGCTACAAGCTTCGTTATCTAGCTGAATTTGTGGCACATCAACCCGTTCCAAAGCTTGCGGGGCTTGCACACTCATTACCTGTACTCCTGATTAAAGGTAATATGGGCAACACCATTGCATTGTTAGTCGATCAGTTGATTGGTTCTCGCTCTCAAATTGTCATGAAGCCAATTGGTGAGCAGTTCTCATCAGTGGCAGCAATATCTGGTGCTACGATTCTCGGTGATGGTCAAGTCTGTTTGATTCTTGATGGTCAGAGTATTGCACGTCAAGTATTGGCAAGTAGCCGAGAAGACGTCAAAATTGAACAACGTGTGCATACACGTCGTAATGATCAACGTCAATTGGTGATGATCGTCGATGACTCAGTCACGGTACGTAAGGTAACGTCACGATTACTTGAACGTCATGGTTATGATGTGATTACCGCTAAAGACGGTGTGGATGCGATTGAGCAGTTGGAAAATGTCAAACCTGACTTAATGTTGCTCGATATTGAAATGCCACGTATGGATGGTTTTGAAGTCACTAACTTGGTTCGCCATCACGAAATTCATCGTGACTTGCCAATTATTATGATTACTTCACGTACAGGTGAGAAACATCGTGAGCGTGCATTTAGCTTGGGTGTAAACGACTATATGGGTAAACCATTCCAAGAAGCCAATTTATTAGAAAATATTACCGCTGCTTTGCAGGCCAGTAGAGAAGCATAATGACTGAAAATTTAACGCTCAAATCGAATGACTATGCTAAGACTCAAGAGTTACAGTATCTAATTACGGTATCTACAGGATTTATTGATGCATACATCATTCAGTGTTTCGCAAAACCACCGATGTTGTTACCTCAAAATGTGGTTTTATCCGCACTAGATAGCAAAACACAAGTTAATCAAGTCGAATGGCACGATAAAAAATTGCCGGTCTTTCATGTTAATAACCCTGATCGACAGTCAGGTGTAGCACTTGTTATTGAAGGTGAAGAGATTGATCAGCGTTTTGCTTTGATGTGTCAAGAGATGCCGAAGTCTATTCGTATTCGTATTTCTGAAGTGGTTGATGATGATTTGATTATTCAAGATCAAAGTATTATGCAATATGTTCGCATTGGTACCGAGTTATTTCACGTGCCTGATTTAGCATATATTCAATCGCAGTTTTCATAACTGAAGCATCCAGCTAAAAATTAAGATAAAAAGGGATGCTCATGCATCCCTTTTTATTTTAATGACTCTTAACTACGCTAAGAGTTCAACGAGAATTTGCTCGTAAATCTCAGCCAAAGGCTCCAATTCAGCAATGTTGACATGTTCATTAATCTGATGGATGGTGGCATTCAATACACCCAATTCAAGCACTTGCGCACCTGTAGGGGCAATAAAGCGGCCATCAGATGTTCCACCAGACGTGGATAGTTGTGTTTCAGTCCCTGTCACGTTGAAGATGGCAGTACGAGCGGCATTGACCAATTCACCTACAGGAGTTAAGAAGGGTAAACCTGAAAGTGTCCAATGAATGTCGTACTCAACACCATGACGATCCAAAATTTCCAAAGTGCGTGCTTTAAGCTCTTCAGCAGTCACTTCTGTTGAATAACGAAAATTAAATAAAGTATTCATTGTGCCTGGAACAACATTGGTTGCACCGGTACCTGAATTAATATTTGAAATTTGGAAAGTCGTAGCAGGAAAGTATTCATTACCATGATCCCAAACCGTTTCGCATAACTCCGCAATAGCACTTGCAGCGGTGTGAATGGGATTGATTGCCAAATGAGGATAAGCAACATGACCTTGCTTACCTTTGACTGTCAAATTGGCATTCAGTGAGCCACGACGACCATTCTTAACGATATCACCAAGCGTGTGGGTACTCGATGGCTCTCCAACTAAACACCAAGTGAGTTTTTCATTTCGTGCTTCTAACGCTTCAACAACTTTAACCGTACCATTAATCGAAGGACCTTCCTCATCGGATGTAATGAGGAATGCAATCGAACCTTTATGATTAGGGTGTTTTTCCACAAAGCGTTCAGAAGCAACCACCATAGCTGCCAATGCGGTTTTCATGTCTGCACTGCCACGACCATAGAGTTTTCCATCACGAATCTCAGGCTGAAATGGGTCTGATTCCCATGCATCTAATTTACCTGTTGGTACGACATCCGTATGTCCAGCGAAGCAAAACACAGGAGCTTCTGTTCCACGACGCGCCCAAAGATTATTTACATCTTCAAAACGCATATTTTCGATATTAAACCCGATTTTTTTGAGCCGATTAGCCATAATGGTTTGGCAAGTGTGATCTTCAGGGGTTACAGAAGGTTGACGGAGTAGTTCTAAGCTTAAATCTAAAGTAGCAGATTGCGTCATTGGAGTAATATCTAGTCAATATTTCTAATTATCATAATCGATGCACTTTCTAAATGATAATGTATATTTTTGAAGCTGATTATTTGTAGGATAAATAAAAAAACCTTATCAAAGATAAGGTTTTTTTATAATCAAGAATCATATTAATTGGTTAAAAATAAATTATAAAAACTGATTTTTAACGTGATTCTATCTTAGTTACGACGGATTTCTTCTGAAGTCTTTTCAGCAGTATTTGATACTGCATCACCTGCTTTAGAAACGTCTTTTCCCACGCCTTTAAAAGTATTACAACCAGTTAAAGCGAAAGCAACCAATAAAGAAGCAGCTAATATTTTTGTCATCATCATCTCCAGTTTGTAATTTATTCTGATGTGTAAACAGCATAGAAATGAATCAACTAAAAAAGTATGAGCTTTTTATTACTTGAATGTTATTGTGTGTATTTTAAGCAAGAAGTCGTTACAAGATCTTTACACTGCTATGTATATATTCGGCTTGACGAAACATAAACTCTTCTAAAGTTTGATAATTTCGGTATAAACCATCGTACCACCAAACTGCATTGGGTGAGCTTTGAGCTTGCTGAGTACAAATCCACTCTTGGCGTTCTACACGATAAAAATCAGATCGAATATGATATCCCCATTGACCTATACGTCGTGCTGGATTGACCCAACTCGCAATTGGAGATGAAATTGATGATGTGTACTGATTTTGAGGAATAGTTTCGGGTAGGTATAACTGTCCTTTCAGTACAGCAAATTTTCGATCAATTTTGTACTGTTGTTGATTCAAATCAATATGATCGAATTGAAATTGTTTTTGAGAGAAGTGATTCAGTTTTCTAAATAACCCGAATCCTGCTTAAGGAAATGAGATCATTCTTCTTGAGACTTATCCATCATTTTGAGCATAAAAAAGTCTATGCTTTGGTCTGATAACACTAAAAACTAATCATAAAATTAAATTTAGCTTATGATTTTAAAGAAAAATCCTTATCCGCGATTCGGGTTAAATAAGGTGTCACTCCGATTTAAGCCATACCACTCTTTAAGTAATAAGCTGGGTTCAGATAAATAAAATTTAAGCGCTACTTCCCAATGTTCGACCTGTTGAGTCATTTGATTCAGGATCAAGAAATCAAGTTCGCCTACCGTATGCCGACCGTCAATGATTTGAATACTGTGTCCAATGATTTTCAAATGATGATATTCACTATCTTGCAACCAAAACCACATTAAGTATTCAAATCGAAGTCCTAAACGTGTGCTTTTAAGCTTCGCTATAAAATGGGTAAGTTCATTTGGATTTAAATCTAATTGTTCTAATCGAGAGCGGTATTGTTCAAATTGTTGTTGCCAAAAGATATCAGGATGTAGTTCAAAAGCATGTTTTAACACTAAGTCTTGAGGAATCTGTTTTAAAATATTCGGGCTGGCAATAGCAAAAGCCAGTTGTCTGACGAGAGGATGTTTGAAAGATAACCACGGCTCAAAAAGATTTGTCATAACAGACTCTAAGACCATCACAATAGGTGAGAACAGCATTTTACAAACAGATTCTGCCACAAAAACATATATACTGATGAGATTCATTTGAATGAGTTGTGGTATGAAGATATTGTTTTGGCGCAGCCTAGTGATTGTATTTGTGGTACTAGGTTTTATAGGGGCTATTTTGCCCGGTATGCCAACGACAGTATTTCTGATCTTAGCAGCTTGGGCAGCTTCAAAAGGATGGCCACAAATGGATGCTTGGTTGCTCAACCACCCTAAATATGGACATACACTCAGAAATTGGCGTGAACATGGCACGGTGCCTCGCAAGGCTAAATGGTTTGCGAGTATCATGATGTTGATGAGTGCGATTTTAATGCTGATGACGACTGCACCTTTAATGGTGAAAATATTTACCGATGTGACGATGCTGATCGTTGCCATTTGGTTATGGACGCGTCCTGAAAAGCCTTCATACACTGAAAAGATTCAGAACGAAAATAAAAGTGTGGATTAATTGCGTACTAACCACTTTTAAATACCAATTTTCGACTGTAAAAATGATTCAACCATTCAAGTACAATCTCTAAAGTATTTACTTTCGTTCTAGTCGTTATAATTGGATTTCTGATGAGCTGGTGTTCAATATAACTTTTATCAATGGGCTATGAGTTTTATTAAACCCCATTCAATGAGAATCAACTTTAAAAACCATTGTTACTGGTAGGGCTTTATATATGTATGCATTAGACCAAGCCGACATTGTGATTGATCTAGAATCACAAACCTTGTCATTGCCTAAACAAAATAAGTTCTATGTGATCTCGAGTGGTTTGAATGGTATTGGTGAGCAGGAAAATTCTGGTAAAACTCCTCGAGGTTGGCATCGCGTTGAAAATAAATTCGGACATGATTTACCCATCAATGCTGTTTTCAAAGCAAGACAGTGGACGGGGGAGGTCTATGATGAAGATTTGGGTATGTCAAATCCTGAACGTGATTGGATTTTGACACGTATTCTTTGGTTAAAGGGTTTAGAACAAGATTTTAACCTCGGTAAAGGATGTGATACCTATCAGCGCTACATCTATATTCATGGCACGCCAGACACAGAGCCTATGGGAATTCCAAAATCACACGGTTGCATTCGTATGAATAGTAAAGAAGTCAAAGAAGTTTTTGATTTAATCGATGAGGGTGCATTGGTTTTTTTATCAGAAAGTAAAATCAAAGCTTAAACATTAAGCGCTCTATGCTACTTGATCTAAAATTTCATTTTAAAATTGAAAAAATATTTTAAAAAATAAGATCATAAATAGATCGATAATAGCGAAAAAACAGCTTTTTTGATTGAAATGATCTATTTTTTAATCACTCAAACTTAAAAACACATAAACCTGTGCAAAAGCGTTTGACAGGCTGTGAGGATTCTCTATAATGCACCACACAAACGATGAAGTCGTAAAGGGCGCTTAGCTCAGTTGGTAGAGCGTCTGCCTTACAAGCAGAATGTCGGCGGTTCGATCCCGTCAGCGCCCACCAAGCCTTTACGTTAAATGTTTTAAGTGCAGCGGTAGTTCAGTTGGTTAGAATATCGGCCTGTCACGCCGAGGGTCGCGGGTTCGAGTCCCGTCCGCTGCGCCACTTAATTCAGATAACATGTTGTTTGTGCTTTAATAGCAATATTATGTAAGTGCAGCGGTAGTTCAGTTGGTTAGAATATCGGCCTGTCACGCCGAGGGTCGCGGGTTCGAGTCCCGTCCGCTGCGCCATTTACGTAATAGACCTTTTAAGGGCGCTTAGCTCAGTTGGTAGAGCGTCTGCCTTACAAGCAGAATGTCGGCGGTTCGATCCCGTCAGCGCCCACCAGATTTTTGTGATGCAGCGGTAGTTCAGTTGGTTAGAATATCGGCCTGTCACGCCGAGGGTCGCGGGTTCGAGTCCCGTCCGCTGCGCCATCCTAAAGTCAAATAGTTAGACCCTTTAAGGGCGCTTAGCTCAGTTGGTAGAGCGTCTGCCTTACAAGCAGAATGTCGGCGGTTCGATCCCGTCAGCGCCCACCATATCTTAAGATGTGAATCTTTTGATATAAAACTTATTTTATAAGTTTGCCGTGCAGCGGTAGTTCAGTTGGTTAGAATATCGGCCTGTCACGCCGAGGGTCGCGGGTTCGAGTCCCGTCCGCTGCGCCATTTTCATTCCCTGAAATGGAAATTGGTTAGAATTTGCATAGACTACGCACTGCGTTTGTCTTGCGTCAAAAATTCAATTCATGAATTTTTTTCCTCAGGGCGCTTAGCTCAGTTGGTAGAGCGTCTGCCTTACAAGCAGAATGTCGGCGGTTCGATCCCGTCAGCGCCCACCATATTTCTTCTCTAGAAAGTCTATACAAATCTCATATTTATCTAAAAAAGTATTCCTATTTCACATTTTTTGTATAAAATGTTGACATAATTATTTTTATATAAAAACAATGATGAGAAATCCATATCAGCGGAAATCCAATACTTCCATTTCGAATACTATTCTTCCGCCTAAAGAGCAATATACTCAATTCATTGAGTCCATCGTGTCTCAAGCGAAAATCTATGGCTTATATAATGATGGTTGGGCACTCTGTTCAACACCATCGGGTCAACAAACTTTAGCCGTGTGGCAAAATAAGAATCTGGCTCAATTATTGATTCGTGATAAATGGGCTGATTATGCAATTGAAGAAATTCCACTGAATCAGTTTGTAGAGAATATTGTGCCTTATATTCGTCAGCACAATACACATTTATCCATCAATTTAATGCCTGAAGGGCAAAATGTATTGGTATCTGGACGTCAGTTTTTAGTTGATTTGAAAGCTTATCTTTATGATTTGTATATTAAAGAACCCAAGCGCTTTGAAGATCAGCCATTACCATTGCCACGTAAAATTCGTTTACATGCAAAATAAGTGATTTAAAAAACCAATAAGTTGAGCCAATTGGTCTTTTATAGTTTAACTACAAAGAATAGCATCCAATTTTTTCAATACTCACCTAATACCCAACCACTGATATAAGCAAAATATTCTCTTAACCATGCGTTATAGCGGGTTTCGAGGGGTGTATTTGCACTATAGCTATAAACGTTGCGATAGCCTTGTTCATGTGCAATGGCTTGAGCACGAATGCTGTGAAAGTCACTGGTGGTAATTGCAATGGGATCACTTAAGCTGATCTGGAGCTGGATTAAGAGTGGTTTGCTATTTTTCAAATTGAGTTCTGTGCTGGTACTTTGATCTTCAAGCAGAATCTTATTGGAATTGATTTGATAATGTCGTTGAAGATAAAAAGACATCACTTGAGCTTCGGTCTGTTTTTGAGCTAATCCTAGACCTCCTGTGACGATAATCATCGCATTAGGAGAGTGCTGATAGATTTCTGCTGCTCGATCTAATCGCGCTTGTAGTGTCGGAGAAGGTTTCCCTTGAATGAGACCGCTCCCTAATACAATAATGGCTTTAACAGCTTGGATTTCAGCCTCATTGTTCTTGTTGATCTGAATATAAGCAAAAAATAACAGAAGTGAGATCAGCCAAATTCCAAAAATAACCCATAAAGCTTGCCACAGCATTTTTAAGCGTTTAGATCCCTTTAATTTACTTTGAATCGCTTGCCAAAAAATGGCATGTATACAGAAGATTATGCCAATCAATACAGGAAGAATGATGCCTAGATGAATTTTACCCTGAGCTAAAAGATACAATCCATCTATAAGTAATATCAAACCCAGTAGTGCGAGTATTATTCTGAAGTATATTTGCATGATTAAGCATGATAGCAATAGTCGTTGAAGGCATCATACTTAAAGTTAATGTAATTCAGAAGTAGTGGTAATATCTAATCAATAATCGAAATACATGCTGTCATTGAAGTACTACAAAAAACCGAGCACTGAGGCTCGGCTTTAAGAAAATAATTGAAAGAAAGATTGAATCTAAAAATTAATATACATCTCGACGATAACGTCCAGTTTCACGCAGTTCATCCATGCACGCTTCACCGAGAATCTCGATTAATGCATGATCAACATCCATTGCCATGCCGTCAATGCTACCGCAAACATAAATTACTGCATCTTTATCGATCCAAGCTTTAAGCTCATCCGCATTTGCACGAAGTTTATGGTGTACATAGACTTTTTCAGATTGATCACGAGAGAAAGCGAGGTCGATACGCTTAAGCATCGCAGTATTCATCCACGCTTGAATGGTCTCTTTGTAGAAGAAGTCATGTGCTTGCTCACGCTCACCAAAGATCAGCCAGTTATCCGTATAATCCTGACGTATACGTGCAGAGATTAAGCTCATTAAGCCTGCAATGCCTGTACCATTACCAATACAAATGATCGGACGATTATCCCCAATCAGATGGAACGATTCATTGGTACGAATACGAAGTTGAATTTGATCACGTAGGGCAGTGTGCTGAGTTAGCCATCCAGAACCTAAGCCAAGGTTACCTTCACTATCCTGCTGTTGGCGGACGACTAAGCGTAGGACTTGTTGATCTGGAATGCTGGCAATTGAATATTCACGTGTCGGCAAATCATTCAGTTGCTCAACTAAATGATCTAGATTGGCAAAAGGTTCAACGTTAATATCCAGATGCTTATAGCGTAAAGCATCGCTGATATTGATTTGTAACGATTCAACCATAGCGTTTGGATCGATTTGATACTTTTGCATAAAGCATTCAAGTCGTTCCACACTATTCCCAGGGCGAATTTCAGCAATATCACCTGCTTGCCATGTTGCTTCATGTTGAGCTGTCAACTCAATGTTGAATGCAGGCTGTCCTTGGCTATTGGGGTTTAATAAAGTACGTTGATTCAGTTTCCATTCATCAAAGACTTTATCAATCGACATCTTCACTAAATCAAGTTTTGAGGCCTGAGCAAGTGCATCATTCCAACGTTGAATATCATGGTTATCGGCATTATTGACTTCAATGGTGCTAAACAATGCTTTTGCATTGTTTCGCTTTAACCATGCAGCAATTTTATGACCGAAGCTACAGTAACTATCAGGATATTCTTTTGAGCCCAGTGCAAGTACTGCATAGTTAAGATGACTTAAATCTAATGTCGAGTTGAGCCATTTCTTTTCAAAAGATGAGGCAAGATCTGGTGCTTCACCTGTGCCATAGGTACTCGCAACAAATAGAATCTGCGTTGAATCTTTAAAGTCGCTTTCAGTTAACTGTTGAACTGATTTGACGCTTACAGGTTGGTGTGCTTCTTGAAGACTGCTTGCCGTACGCCATGCCAATTGTTCAGATACACCTGTTTGTGAAGCATAAGCGATCAGCCATGGCGTGGCATTGGGATCAATGGTCAGTGCTGCGCCCGTTTGTTTTGCGGCTAATGTGAGCTTCTTCTGCTTACGGCGTTTAAGATAAAGCATCCATCCCGTAACAAAGAATAATGGCATTGCTAAAGATGCCAGCATTGCGACAAATTGATAAACAGGGCCAAAGAAACTACCACGATGCACAGGTAACATACTGCTCATGATTTTTTCATTGAGCTTTTTATCTTCATAAAGCTCAACGTCTTTAAACTGATTATTATGATAATCATAAACAGCTTTATTTCGAGCGCGTTCATGCTGAATATCTTGATCAACAAAACTAAGCTCAAGTTTTCCATCATCTTTTTTAGGCAAAGTCAGGGTTAGAGTCGAATACTCATATTTCATCTGCGTCGGGAAAGCTCTCCATGCTTGATTTAAAGCACGATGCGTTTGGATTGAATCCATCGACTTTGGACGAGATTCTCGTTCACCACGTTCACCACGTTCACCACGTTCACCACGTTCACCAGTTTGCGTATTTTCAGCATTTTGTCCACGTTCTTGAGACTGGGTCGTATTTGCTGAATGGACAGCACCTTCCGTTGGTCGTTCACGTTGAGACTGTACATTTTGAGTTGCTTGAAGACGCTCAACACCAAGCACTTTAAACATTCCATCTCGCCACCAACCATAAGACCAATATAGTCCTGTCATTGCGAAAATAAGATAGAAAATAATCACCCATGTACCGACAACGGCATGTAAATCCCAAATAAAATTACGACCTTTTAATTGCGGTTTTACTGCAAACCATTGTTTCCATGTGTGGCGTTTAGGCCAGCGTAGGTAGAGACCACTGAGAACAAAGAAGATCAACATTAGTGCACAAGCACCTGTGATTTGTTTACCCACAGGACCCACAGTTAAGTTACGGTGCAATTGCTGAATAAAAGCAAAAAATTCACGGCCCTTGATCTCAGGTAGCATCTCAGCGGTGTAGGGGTTAATCATCATGTTGAGACCACGACGTTGACCTTCTTTCGCCACATTGATTACTGATGATTCATCTGGAGCGGATGCAACTGTAATACTGTTAATTTTTAGATCAGGATTATGCGTATGGAAATGCTGATAGATTTCAGCAGGCGAAAGTTTAGCTGAGTCCTGAACTTGAACGATATAACTGTCCTGATTGATCCATTTTAGAATTTGTTGTTCGTATGAATAAATTGCACCCGTCACGCCCATTAAGGAAAGGATGAGACCTGCAGTAATACCTAGAAACCAATGGATCTGAAAAAAGCTTTTTTTGAGCATGAACTTATAGTTAGGATGAAATGTGGAGGATTTAAGGATTATATATGAAGACTATGTGCAAAATGTGGAATTTTGAATAATATTTATTCTCATTATCATTCAATAAAAAGTGTTGGTCATAAAAAACCTCCTATGACAGGAGGTTTAATATTGAAATTGATTAAAAAATTTTTAAATCAATAGGATTATAAAGATTTTGGCGCGCCAACAGTTTGAGTCAAATGTTTGCGTACAGTTTCAAAAGAGAAATTCTTGCTATTCATGCGCTTAGGCAGGATATAAGCACCTTGTTGACCTTTCAGTTTAAAGTTCACCAAGATGAAATCTGGAGTGTTATACCATTCATAAATGTCACTCCAACCGACTGTACCTACGCCTTCTTGTAAGCCCATTTTTTGGCGCATCACGATGCCGTGTGGTTGTACACCAAGTTTGATCCCTTTGATTTGTTCAACTGGGAACTCATTCATTTTACGTTTGACGTACCATTCTAGTCCGAATTTACGAACTAAAAAGTAGATGGCAACACAGGCAAGTGCGACCCAGCAAATCACATTTGAATAATGTTTAATGAAGATCAAACCCAGAATAGAAAGCACCACAACTGCTGCCATGATCGCCCAAGCTTTGGTTCCAATTTTATTGGTACTGCGCCAAATAGCGAGTTGAGCATTGCGTTGTTCAGCTTCAGAAACTTCATAAGGAACGGGTTGTAAGGTGTAGGCGTAAACGTTTTTCGCAGTCATAGTGTCATTAACAAAAAGTGTAAATCTAAATGGAGTTTAGCATTAAATTAATACAATCAGTGAGTATATTGTACTAATTTGCCATGCAAAAAAATCGCATTATATCGATGCTAATTCAGTGGATTGCTCATCTCGTTCATGGCTTAAATTTTGTTTTAAGCCACTCAGTTGTTGCAATATACTGAATATCAATTGAAGTTGTTGTAATACGATCAATTCTTTTGAAGCGAGTTCTTCTGTCCTATTCATACGTTTACGAATCAGTTGCTGCATATTGATAATGCTCAGTTCTGGGCGTTGATCATGAAGAAGAGCACCTTGTATATCATCTAAAGCTTGATCCAATAACTTTAATGTCTCTTGATCTTGAATCTGATCACGATGTGCACCCAAAGCTGCGATATAGCTTAAGAAGGTATGATTTAAACATAAGAACTCAAATGCCATGGCTTTCTGTGTTGGATCGAAATCAGGTTCAGTGGCAAGAGTTGAAACCAGTGATGCAACATCAGCATCGCGATTATGCGCAGCGCGACGAACGATTCGATAATTTAAGCTGTTATTACGCCCATGTTGGTATTGTTTAATGATTTCAGACATATACTGGCATTGCGCTTCAATAGAACGTGAAATGGTGTGGGGGAGGCGACGGAATTTCCAATCAGGAAAAATATACGTCACGCCTAGCCAAGCCAGTCCACAACCAATAATCGTATCAATCATGCGAGGCAAGGCGGCTTCAAAGCCTAAACCATCAAGATTAAAGTTAATTAACGCCAGAATGGTGATAAAAGCTGTGGCTTGAGCATATTGCTTACTCCGTAGATCAAAAAATAGCACACCACTAAGCACGAGTAACAGCAATTGACCTTCGATTGAGGGTACGAAGTACAAAATGATGAAACCTAACACAATACCTGCCATAGTGCCTAAAATACGTAAGCGCAAACGACGTTTGGTCGCATTAAAGTTGGGTTGACTGACGAAAAGAGCAGTCAGTAATACCCAGTAACCATATTCAATATTGGTCACCTGAACGAAGATATAACCCACCAGTAGCACGGTTGATAAACGAATCGCATGGCGGAATAAGACGGATTCAGGCGTTAAATTTTGGCGAATACGTGCCACGATGTCTTCCCAACCTTTAAGATCATCATCTTTGAGTTGGTTTTCGATATGTTTGCTTTTGTCTAACTTAATACTACGTACGGTTTCTACATTTCGTAGTTGTGCATCAATGGCTTTTAGGTTTTGAAATAAAGAATACAGCGCATTAATCCAAATCAAATCGTAATTTTGATCTTGTTTGAGTTTTTCAATGGAGAGTTTTAAGTTGCTAAAAGAGTGCTCAAAACGACTGTTGTGCACATAGAGGGTTCGATTGGCAATACTGTCACTCAGGTCTTTACAGGATTTGGCTTGTAAGCTGAGAATACGTTGAAAGCGGAATAGAATATCACTGTGCTCAAAAACTTTCGCCAAGATTTGGTAATCAATGTGCGCTGAATCTGCACGTTCATGAATGTCTTGAGCAACGAAATAATATTGTAAACTTCGACGTGTATCACTTTGACCTCGGTCACCTTTAAGTCGGGTTAATAAGGTGGTACGCATGCCGTTAAAGATTTCAACCAGCTTACCATTTTCAAGCGATAGGCTAATCATACTTTTTTGATAGCTGTTTGCTGTCATGTCTACATCAAAGAGATTTGATTTAGCAAATAAGAAGTCACCTAAAGATGAATAGCTTTTGGCAAGTTGATCTTGAACTTCGCGTGCAGGAAAAATCAAAAAACTAATGGTCGCGATGATGCCATACCAAATTGCGCCGACAACCAGTAGCAAAGGTTGCATATACCAGTCATCGAATAAATCGACACCGAGCATGGTGTATACGGAAATGACCAGACAACCATAGGAAATGGTGGCATAACGTCGACCTAAGGATCCAAGCAGAATCAAACCAATGCATGCACCAATTAAGCCAATGGCAAAGGCGATTGGATAAGGAAATAACAGTTGAACTGCTGAAGCACTAATAAAAAAACCAATATAGGTATAAATCAAGTTCATGATTCTGACCGAGAATCGGTCATCAATATCACTTAAACCTGCTGCAACCACACCCAATGTTAAGGGAATAGTCATTATTTGCTGACCCAATAAGTAGGGGATAAAGGCAGTCCCTGAAAATGCAATAATCATTCGCAGGCTATACATCATGGAAGTGTTATAGGTTGCTTTTTTAAGTTGCATCAACCAAGTATTCAAACCCCAATCCTTTTTGTTCGTGCATTTAGTTTATTGAGCACATTATAGTATGAATAATTGGTGAATATTCACTTATAACAAGCATAAAATATTTTTAGATCAGTATACACTCATCACAAAGTCATCAACAAAATGAAAATGCCAAATGACAGAAAATAGTCAACAAAAACAATATTCCATGCAATGGATTGTACTACTGGCACTCTTTACCTCTTTGGGTCCGTTGTCCATTGATATGTATTTGCCTGCATTACCTGAAATGGCAGATTATTTTGAGGTAACGACTCAGCAGATCGCCAATACTTTGCCTGCTTATTTCTTTGGACTCGCTGTCGGTCAGCTCATTTATGGGCCATTGAGTGATCGGATTGGGCGCAAGAAGCCACTTTATTTCGGCATGGCTTTATATACATTCGCGAGCTTACTCTGTGCATTCGCACCAGATGATTGGTCATTGATTGCTGCACGAGTGCTACAGGCTTTGGGTGGCTGCGTCGGTGTGGTAATGGCACGTGCTGCGATTCGAGATAAATTAGATTTAAATGCATCTGCCCAAGCCTTTGCAAATATGATGATGGTGATGGGATTAGCCCCCATTGTTGCACCCCTATTAGGGGCGTTTGTCTTATATATTTTCCCATGGCAAGCGGTGTTCATCGTGCTCGCCATAATTGGTTTATTTTGTCTAATCTGCGTCCATATCTGGTTTGATGAAACATTGCCCGTGGAGCGCCGTTTAAAGCTGAATTTTAAGCAGGTGATCCTACTTTATTCTGCTATTTTTCAAGACAAAAGTTTTAGATTACCGATGTGGGCTGGATGCTTTACAGGTGCAGCTTTGTTTTGCTATATCAGCTCAGCTCCTGCAGTGTTTATGGATCAGTTCAGTATTGATCGGCAGTTGTTTGCTGTTCTGTTCGGTTTCAATGCTTTAGGAATCATTATTTTATCTTCATTGAATAAACGCTTAGCCAATAAGTTAAGTATTTATCGCCTTTTGCAGATTGGTGGCACCATACAAGTGCTTGGATCTGCAATGTTATTTTTAGTCAGTTGGCTGAAAGATCCTTCATTGGTCATCGTGATGATTGGATTATTTATGACAGTGTCAGGCATTGGTTTTACAGGGCCAAATTCGATGGCACTGGCGATGGCTAAGCAGGGGGCGCGTGCAGGGACAGCAAGTGCAATTATGGGAAGCATGCAGTTTTCGCTAGGGTTGCTGGGTGGTGTGGTTCTCAACTTCTTAACAGCTACACCGTTGATGAATATGGGGGTGCTTATGTTAATCCTTACCTGTGGTGGGCTGATTGCTGTTTTAAAATTATGTAAAATCGCGCAGATGGAAAGTGCTTAAAACCAATCGCTGTTTAAGATTGAATAGAACGCTGATCTTAAAATTAGGATGGGTATTTGGTGGTTTTAAGCAGTGAGTATGAATTGAATTGTTGTCACGAATTGAGTCATTCAACCTCATCCTTAGAATCGGAAGTAGCGCTTCAATACATCTAAAAAAATTGTCAATCTAAAAAAACAGTAAAATTTTCAACAGGCTCACGCGGGGTAATAAAGCTATTCACAATGTGATGAGGATCTGCATAGCCTAAAGCCATACCGCAGACCAGTTCTTCGTTTTCAGGAGCACCTAAAACATTCAGTACAATTCCATGGAAGTGATTCCATGCTACTTGAGCACAAGTATCCAAACCGCGAGCTTTGGCTGCGATCATTACATTTTGAATTAACATGGCAATATCCATCTTTGAGCCGATGCCCATGGCTTTATCTACAGTAAAGAAAAGACCGACTGGTGCATCAAAGAGTTGAAAATTTCGCAACTGTTGAGCTGCCATTTTTTCTTTATCTCCCTTTTGGATATTCAGCAAGCCATACAAACCCCAACCATTGGCACGACGACGATCAATATAAGGTGAGATCCACGTTTCGGGATAATAAGCGAATGATTCAGTGTGAAACTTTTTAAGTTCAGGTTTTTGATAGAGCGCAACTTGGGCATCACACACATTTTGAATAAGTTCAGCACGCTTATTTCCTGTAACCACATAAACCTTCCATGGTTGAGTATTGGTTCCAGAGGGTGCTCTTGAAGCCACCTTTAAAATATCTTTAATGGTTTGGATTGGGACTTGTTTATCAAGAAAAGCACGAATAGATTGTCGTTTGGTAATAGCGTCATCAACATATTTAATCTGTTCTTGATTCATATAAATATTTCCTTATTGGTTTGTTATTCTTGAATAATTTACTATATAGACTATGGTCTAATGCGACTAAATTTTGTGCATAAAGCTTGAATTAACATACAGATATATCAAGTTATTTGAAATGATAATCATAAAATATGCTTGAGTTTATGGTCTGATTTGACAAAAGTTATTTGAAAATTGTGAAGAACTTGTTAGATTAGGTCATGTGTTGATACACATTATGTTACTTATAATTTTTACTTTTATTACTTATCGGTTTAATGCAGAGTAGTGCGTTGGTTTGATAGATTATTGTTGCCTGGGATAAACATTTTAACTGTTTGTGATCAAGAATAATCAAATGCACGGATGCACATTAAAACATTGGAGAACCAAATGAGTCGCACTTTTTTTAAACAAGGTTTAGCTATTGCAGTAACAACTGTAATGATGGGTTCTGTACATGCAGCGACAGAAAAAGAAGAAATCCAACAATTACGTCAAGAAATTGAAGCGCTAAAAGCTTTGGTTAACCAACAGCAACAAGTTCAACAAAGACAACAAGTCACATTAGCTGAAGTTGCATCTCAACCTGCTGCAACAGTAATTAAAGCGAAAACTAAAGCAGGTGCTGATGTTACTGTATATGGTTTTGTTCGTGGAGATGCGAATTATATCATTGAAGGTGCTAATAACGATTTTAACTCAGTACATACGAGTAAAGAAGATGCGCAAGATAAATTACGCGCTACTGCTAAAACAACACGTATTGGACTTGATTTTAAAACCAACGTAGAAGGTGCAGATGTTGGTGGTAAAATTGAAGCTGACTTTGCAGGCGGTGATGGCGAACAGTTTCGTGTACGTCACGCGTATTTAACGCTCAACAATTGGTTATTTGGTCAAACAACATCTAATTTCTTGTCGAATCATGCACCTGAGATGATTGATTTTGGTACTAACGTAGGCGGTGGTACGACTCGTATTCCCCAAGTGCGTTATGCACATAAACTTGCACCACAAACTCAATTACTTGTTTCAGCAGAAGAAGGTAATTCTTCTGGCACGAATTTAAAATATAGCTTGCCAAATTTAACAGCAAAAGTGACTCAAGGTTTTGCAGAAGGAAAAGGTTCTGCTTCTGCACGTGCTTTAATCGAACATTATAAAGCTGAATCTGCTGATGACGCGATTGGTTTTGGTGTAGCCGCTGGTGCAAACTACCAGGTTTCTGACCCTCTTAAAGTGTCTGCAGATGTTTCATATGTTAAAGGCAATAGTAACTATCTATATGGCTCTAATTCGGCATATGTAATTGATGATAATAATGATATCGAGCAAAACGAAGCGATTGGTGTACAATTGGGTGGAACCTATAAAATTTCACCTAAATTACGTACAACTCTAGCTTACGGTGCGGTATTTGCAGATGATGGCACAGAATATGCGTCATTAAACACATCAGCAAATGAGAAGGTTCAACAAGCTTGGGCGAACTTAATTTATACACCTGTTAAACCAATCGATCTTGGTGTTGAATACGTCAATGGTAAACGTGAAACATTTGCTGGACAGTCATTTAAGGACAATCGTGTTGGCTTAATGGCTAAATACAACTTCTAATTGATTAAATACATAGAAATTAAGACCGAGGTTTATACCTCGGTTTTTTTATTATTTAACCCGAATCGCGGATAAGGATTTTTCTTTAAAACCATAAGCTAAATGTAATTTTATGATTAGTTTTTAGTGTTATCAGACCAAAGCATAGACTTTTTTATGCTCAAAATGATGGATAAGTCTCAAGATGAATGATCTCATTTCCTTAAGCAGGATTCGGGTTATTTAGATATGAGTTTTTATTATTTAAAAGAGTAGGTATAAGACTAAAGTCGATAAAAAATATGGCTAATTAATAAACGAAAGTAAAGACATTTATAAAAAAAAGTGCATAATCACCGCCTAGTATTCGAAATGCTCGCCTCTCGTATTTCAAAACTTTGATTCTAAAGTCTAAGGTTAAGGGATGTTCAGAGGAATCAATGTATCCAATTTGGATTATTATTAGGCAGGCTTGCGATTTTATTTTTAAACTTGTTTGTTTTAATGTCTGTATGTTTTTTATTAACATAATTGAATCTAAGTCATATCCGCAATTAAGATAAGGTCAACAACGATGGTGTCTATAATCGTTTTGATCATGGAATAGGTTTGACTTTTAGGTATTCTCAAGTTAAATCTTTTGGAAATTGGATATCGTTTGAATCATCTTGCTAATTAAAAAAATAAGCATGACATTAAAAATTTCACGTTGTATTTGATGAGTATTAATGATGGAAATAACTTTTAACGCTTTTTACACGCTCATTGCAGCGGTAATCGTCTTATTACTTGGTCGTTTCCTAGTAAATAATATCAATTTTCTAAAAAAATATAATATTCCTGAGCCTGTTGCTGGTGGTTTGGTCGCAGCTGTTGCTTCTTTAATTGTGCATAATCTGTGGGGATATAGCATCACCACTAGTTCAGTATTACAAACAAGTTTCATGTTGATCTTCTTTGCTTCGATTGGTCTTAGCGCTAACTTCGCAAAGCTTAAAGAAGGCGGTATGGGATTAGTCATTTTCTTAGTTTGTGTTGCATCTTTTATCATTGTGCAAAATGCTGTTGGTATCAGTTTAGCGACTTTACTTGGAATTGACCCTTTAATCGGTTTAATTGCTGGTTCAATTACGTTAACTGGTGGTCATGGTACAGCGGGTGCTTGGGGAGAAATTCTTGAAGTTGAGCACGGCATTCAAGGTGCGCTAGCATTAGGTATGGCGAGTGCGACATTCGGCTTAATCATCGGTGGTATTATTGGTGGTCCATTAGCTAAACTTTTAATCAATAAATACAAAATCACCACCCCAGGAACTGTTGGACAAACTGATTTAAATAATGATCCTTCGACGTCTTTAAATGAGCAAACCGAATTTGTAGCCTTTGAAAATCGCAATCAAGTTCGTCTTATTACAGCTGATAATGCGATTACGACTTTAGGTCTATTTGCAGCATGTTTAGCATTTGCTGAGTTCATGACAGGTTTTAGTAAAGGGACTTGGTTTGAATTACCAACTTTCGTATGGGCATTGGCTGGTGGTGTGATTTTACGTAACATTCTTGAGAGCGTTCTTAAGGTTACAATTTTCGATCGTGCTATTGATGTATTTGGTAATGCCTCATTATCTTTATATTTAGCGATGGCATTATTATCTTTAAAGCTATGGCAATTAGCTGATCTTGCTGGTCCATTAGTTGTAATCTTGGGTGCACAAACTTTAACTATGGCACTTTATGCTGCATTTGTGACTTTCCGCGTAATGGGTAGAAATTACGATGCTTCAGTGCTTGCTGCAGGTCATTGTGGTTTTGGTATGGGAGCTACTCCTACTGCTGTTGCAAATATGCAAGCCATCACCAATATGTATGGTCCATCGCATAAGGCATTCTTGATTGTTCCTCTATGTGGAGCATTTTTCGTAGATATTATTAATGCTACAGTGATTCAAATGATCCTTAAATTCTTTAGCTAATTTGATTGATTTATTGATTTTAATGAGCCCTATTTCGATAGGGCTTTTTTGATTTAAGGGATGTAAGTTTTGATGATTTAACGCAGTCTGTGAGACTAAAACAAGAAAGCATAAAATGAGACTTAAATCTCCACATTTAAGACATCAATGTCGAATTGTCATAAATAATTCATACAAAGTTTATCGCAATGTTATGCTTTGATAGACTCGATCATCTATTGCTTTTGTTTACATATGAAGTTTTTAACATTAATGGCGTTGTTCACAAGTTTTGCTTTGGTTGCATGCCAACCAAATAATATAAAGCCTAGTCAACGATCGACTCAACTGCTTCAGCAAAATGTAAGCACAGAAGCAAGGTCAGACTTGGACTACAACATTTTTAAAAACAAAAAAAATACAAAGCCTGTCGTTGCATTAGTGTTAGGAAGTGGTGGTGCACGTGGCTATGCTCATATTGGTGTGATTGAAGTATTAGAAAAAAATGGAATTCACCCAGATTTTATTGTAGGTACAAGTGCAGGGAGCATTGCAGGTTCAATCTATGCAAGTGGTAAAACAGCTCAACAGTTGAGAGATATCGCTTTAAATCTGCAAGTGAATGACGTACGAGAGTTTAATATTGGACTTCAAGGATTCTTTGATGGATCGAAAGTCGAAAGTTACGTTAATGAACAAGTGGATCAAAAGCTGTTGGAAGATATGAAAATTCCTATGTATGTCGTTGCAACAGAACTTAAACACGGCAATAAAGTGATCTTTAATAAGGGAAGTACTGGTCAGGCAGTGCGTGCTTCTATTTCAATCCCAAGTATGTTTGTTCCAGTCAATATATCAGGTCGAGATTATGTAGATGGTGGATTGGTGAGTCCTGTACCTGTTAATGTCGCACGAGATTTAGGTGCTGATATTATTATCGCCGTCGATATCTTGGCTCAACCCATTCACACTGAAACGAGTAATGTATGGGGTATGTTTAACCAAAATATAAATATTATGCAAAATCGACTTGCTGCAGAAGAACTCAAAAATGCAGATATCATCATACAACCCGACCTACGTGAAAAAATCCATATTTTTGATGTCAAGGGACGTGAAACGACCATACAAGCTGGGGCAGTAGCTACGGAGCAAAAGTTAAATCGCATCGAGGTTCTAGTGCAATCAAAAAAAGCTGAAAAAGCACAACAATTTTCCGTGCAAGTAGAATAATTTAGAAAGTATTCCTTATTTTATTCTTTTAAAGAAGGATTAAATATAATCAGAATGATCCTTATTGAGTATTGTTTGATAACTATTATCTCTTAGTAAATCATCGTTTTAAATTTACTTATCGGTCAATTTTAATATAATAGGCATGATCCGAAATAATAATTTATGTTTGGCACTTTAAGATAAAATATAATTAATAGAGGAAATTCATGTCTTTATTTTCAGTTGGGCAAAAGGTTCAGTTATCAAATAAGCCTGATATGGTATTTGTTATTGTAGAGATTAACGCTGATCAAACGTATCAAATTCAATATGATTGCTCGCTTCAAGAAGCACTCCATTTCAATAATATCTCTGCTGAAATGATGAGACTCGTTGAAAGCGATAGCTAATGTCATCAACAACTTTATCTTGCTAAGTTTCAAAGGATTCGTTCAATATCCAGTTTTTTGATGTTCAAAGCCGTTTTAAAATTGATCGCTATTAATTTAAAGATTAATTTTACAAATCAACGATTTTGCACAATTTTAAACGTTGAATTAAACAAAGTTTGTGCAAAATAAAGATATAATAGAAATATATCTTTTCACGTCATTTATTGGTTCAAAATATATGTCTTCACTCGATCAAACTATGCCTCTAACAGATGATCAATCCGAATTAACGATGTCTGTTTTGATGACTCCAGATATGGCCAACTTTTCTGGAAATGTGCATGGTGGAACCATTTTAAAGCTACTTGATCAAGTGGCTTATGCATGTGCCAGTCGTTATTCAGGTTCGTATGTGGTGACTTTATCTGTAGATAAAGTGAATTTTAAAGAGCCTATTCATGTCGGTGAGTTAGTCACATTTCTTGCAAGCGTCAATCATGTTGGTCGTACATCAATGGAAATTGGTATCCGAGTTGAAGCACAAAACATTCAAAAACGAACAGTTCGACATACCAATAGTTGCTACTTTACGATGGTTGCAGTCGATGAACATGGAAAGCCGAAACAGATTCCAAGTTTAAATTTAGACAATGATTGGAAGCGTTGCCGCTTTGAAGCAGCAGAACATCGAAAAATCGCACGTTTGAGTGAAAATCACCACCCTTCATGTAGCATTTATAAAAAATCAGTTTAAATTTCAATTGATGCTGATAACAATAAAAAAGATCTCGACAGAGATCTTTTTTTTAGCTCAAATTTTAGCTTTTGACTGAACACATTTACTTTTATCAAGGCTATAAAACAGAGCAGTCAATGCTTTCTAGACTTTAATTTGGAGCGGTGTCCATTGATTTTCAAGAATCAATATCTTATTGAACTTTAGCCAAAGTATGACCATCAATAATCATAAACCAATTGCCTTGTTGATCTTGTTTGGGAGGCTGATTGACTTTGAACGTTGTGGTTAATGGCCCTATACCTGCATCGAAGTTATCACCATTGAAGGATTTGATCGGTGCCGATACAGAAGAGCTTTTACCAGGTTGTTTATTACTATATTCAACACGACCTTCTGGTGTAATCGTAATATTGACACGGCTATCAGCACTGGTCCAAGTACCAGCGTAAGCAACTTTATCGGCAGGTAACGGTTTAGCACAGCCAACAAGTGAAATGGCGAGTAAACCACTAAGGGCTAAATTTTTAAGTTTCATTATTATTGTCTCTACAACAAAAAAAAGAATAAATTAAACGCAAAAGTGTGATGCAGTTGGCTTTATATTTTATTGGATGAAAAAAGTCTAGGCTGGTTTCCAATTCACTACAAACACACAGGGTAATGTTTCAAAAACTCTGTTGCAAATTTTTTTGAATAATTGGTTTAAAGATTTCACTCGTAAATGTAATATTAATAAGGATTTAAATATAATTTTTATTTTTAAATTTAGATAAAATTTGCAACCCGAATCAAAAAATAACGATTCACTTTCGATGGTGAATGCCAGAAATAAAAAAGAGATAGGGTTAAAAAACGCTATCTCTTTATGAGTGAGTACAGAATAAATTTACTTTTAAATATTCATCCTTGAATGATCCGAATAAAGGCTAGTCTCAATAGAAGAATTGAAAATCAGCCTCATATAGATCAATATTCCATATTACTGATGCGCCAAGTGGATTGACGCTTTAATCGATTTACTTAACCTTATTGAGCAGGTTGTGTAGTCGAAGGGCTAACTGTTGGCTCTTCAGCAGCAATATCTGTAGTAGGTTGTGCAGAAGATGGGCTTGCTGCAGGTGCTTCAGAGTTCACTGGATTTTCTTGAGATGACGCAATCACAATGCTTTCGTTCTCTTTATCTTTATCCTTAGCGTCCTCTTTTACTGTTGCTGCAAAAGTAGAGAACGCAGTGAAAGCTAATGTCGTTGCAAGTAAAGTTTTAACTAATTTCATGGTGGCATCCTTATTCATTTAATCATAACGTGTTGAACTTAGGCGTGCATATCATCGTATACACAGGTTCACACTGAAGTGTTAAAAAATTATCAATGTGCTCGCTGTAGCAATCGGCTAACACAAATTGAAGTAACGAAAATCATGCTAAGCCCATAATTCAATCAGGGCAATGAAATCAACAAAGCGTAACACTACGAGTAACAACAGCCTTACAAAGCCTGCATTTTTGTTTTTCTTTTGTTCATAAAATCGCTATTTAAGGGCTTAAAAATGTATGAAAATATGAATTATTGTTTAATATTTGATCGATATTTTTACTTAGAATGAACACTTTGTTTTTAAATAGTAAATATTCAAAATTGAAGTTATGAATGATTTCCTCTTAATTAATTTATTTTTTAGATATATAAAACGAACTTTACAACCGAAATAGTATCAATAAATATTTGTAAATGCTTCATTAAATCAGTGGGTTGATATCATTTAATTCGCCGTTTATTGATTGGATTATTCTAATACTTGTATTTCCTCATCTAAAGTTAAACAATAATTACTTATGCAATGCATCTTTATATTTAATTCCTATCTATTGTCTACATCGTGATTATTCGAGATTATTTTGAAACTGATTCATCAAACTCAAGTTAAAACCCATATCATTTCTGGATTCCTCGGTGCAGGTAAAACGACACTGTTGCAACAATTGTTGGCTCAAAAGCCTGAAGGTGAAACTTGGGCTGTACTCATGAATGAGTTTGGTCAAATTGGTGTAGATCAACAATTATTGCCTCAATCTGAAGGCTATCAAGTCAAAGAATTACTTGGCGGTTGTCTGTGTTGTACCAGCCAATTGCCGATGCAAATTGCATTATCAAGACTCATCCAAGAATCGAAGCCTGATCGGTTGTTTATAGAGCCAACAGGATTAGGGCATCCTGCACAGCTTTTAGAACAATTAACTGAACCGCATTGGCAAGGTTTAATTGATATGCGTGCCTTGATCACGGTTATCGATGGTTCACGTCTGCATGATGCTGAATGGACGCAACAACATCTTTATCGGGATCAGTTAAAGGTCGCACAAATCGTGGTGATTTCTCATGCCAATCAAATGAATGATGTGGATGAAACAGCATTAATTAAATTACAAGATGAATATGTGGCATATGTACAGCAGTGGCTGAAAGTAGATTTAGGTCATGTAGACCTACAAAAAATTGATATCACCTTCAATGGGATTCAACGCAAAATTCAGCCCTTGATCCAAATTCAACGTAGTGTTCCAGAAGGCAAAGTTTTAGCAGAAATCAAACAGCTTCCTTATCATTATGTAGAAACTGCACAGGGCTATACTGTAGCAGGTTGGAAATTTTCGAAGCGTTGGCAATTTGATTTTTATGATCTTTTGGATGTTTTATGCGACCAAAAAGACTGGATCAGAATTAAGGGGATTTTTAATACCAATCAAGGTTGGATGACTTTTAACTTTAACCCTGACCAGTTGAATTATAAGTCTGGTGAAGAAAATATCGATAATCGTATTGAAGTGATTACCCAACATGATCGAGATTGGGTTGAGCTTGAAACTGCTATTTTAACTTGCCGTATCGATTCTGCTGAAAAATAAAAGTAATTTTAGCCAAAATCTTATATGCTAGCGCCAAATTTGAGGACTCTTTTATGGCGCTTAAAGCTACAATTTATAAGGCAGATTTGAATATTGCCAATATGGATCTTCACCAATACGGTGACTATCAACTGACAATGGCATTACATCCTTCTGAAACGATTGAACGCTTAATGGTGCGTGTCTTGGCTTATGCACGTTTTGCTCATGAACGTTTAGAGTTCACCAAAGATTTATTTGAAACGGATGAACCTGCACTTTGGCAAAAAGACCTGACAGGTCAATTGGAAAAGTGGATTGAAGTCGGTGCACCAGATGAAGATAAAGTCAAAAAAGCCAGTGCACGTTGTAAAGAAGTCGCTGTCATGACGTATGGTTCAAGTGTGGATGAATGGTATAAACGCAACAGCAAACTGAAAACCATGAAAAATGTCCGAGTTTGGCAGTTAAGTGAAAAGACCACTGCTCAAATCCAAGACTTATGTCAGCGTACGATGCAACTTCAACTCAATGTCATGGATGGTGAATGGACATTGATTGGTGATAATGCACAAGCTGAAATTGAGTGGACTCAGTTGCAATAACACTGAATCAACGAATTCAAAAGGATGCTGAATGAGCATCCTTTTTTATTTTGGAATTTTGCAATAGAACTTTTAAAAGTTCAGATCGTATTTTTGCAATGATTCAATATAGAAGTCCTTTAAAACGTTTATAATGCCCGTATTGAAAAAATTGATTTTGGATATTTGAAATGACTGCTGAATTAGAAGTGATTGATCTGGTTGTAGGTGAAGGTAAAGAAGCGGTGAAAGGTGCTTTGATTACGACACATTACACAGGTTGGTTAGAAGATGGCACTAAATTCGATTCTTCACTTGACCGTGGCAACTACTTTGAAACGGTGATTGGTACGGGTCGTGTAATTAAAGGTTGGGATCAAGGCATTATCGGTATGAAAGTGGGGGGGAAGCGTAAACTCATCGTACCTGCTCACTTGGCTTATGGTGAACGCAAAATGGGCAATATCATCCCAGCTAACTCGAACTTAATTTTTGAAATTGAATTATATGACGTTAAAACGCGTGATTAATGATTGATAGATGAGTCATTTTAAAGACTGATCTATTGATGAAAAGCTCTCAAGTTTGAGGGCTTTTTTAATATTGGTTTAATGCTAAAGGTACTTAGTGATCTTGGTGAAAGGGTTCATATCACATGTTAAGTGTTGATGAAGTGTTTTAGAATTTTAGATGTCTTGTGAGAGTGCTTGTATTTTAGTCAGAAACAGTAAAATAATAGCGGAAATGTTCGATTAATGAAGGATTTAGACTGATTAAAGCTACATTTATTCACAGAAGAAATACTGGAATAGTGTTTAAATGCCCAACTTATTTTGGTCATAGTTTTATTTAAGTTTGTTTTCTTACTTCTCTCTGTTTCTTCAAAGCCATTTTAGCTTTTGATTTTCTTAATTTTTATTCAGATAATTGAGTTATCCGTGTTTATAATTGAATGATCAAATGAGCTTTTGCAATCCATGTAAATGGCAATAGGGTTAATGTTATGACATCTCGTATTTTTTCTCTGACTGCCATGATTGCAATATCGTGTTTAAGTGCCTTCTCGACATCGTCTGTGCTGGCAAAAGGAAAGAATCCTGACAAACTTCAGAGTGATGATTTAAAACAGTTAACTGTTTTGTCCTATCATGAAGTGACTCAAAATAAAAATAGTCTTATACCGAATTACGCAGTAACTGCCACACAATTTAAATCGCATTTAGATTGGTTGTCTAAAAATGGCTATCATTTTGTCAGTGTTGATCAGGTTATCGCTGCGCAGTCTGGACAGAAAAAACTGGGTCAGAAATCAGTGTTACTGACTTTTGATGATGGTTATGCATCTTTCTACGATACTGTTTTTCCGATTTTAGAACAGCGAAAGATTCCTGCGCTTCTATCAATTGTGGGGGCATGGTTAGAGCCAACGGGTCAGCAAAAAGTCAAGTTTGGTGATGAAGCTGTTGCTCGTGAACGAATGCTGAGTTGGACACAGCTACAACAACTTCAGAAAAGTGGTTTAGTTGAAATTGGAAGTCATAGCTATGATTTACATCATGGTATTTTAGGCAATCCACAGGGCAATACTCAGCCAGCCGCAACCACTCGATTATATGATCGTGCGACGCGTAGCTATGAATCAGACCGTCACTATACACAACGTATTCAACAGGATTTGATTAAAAATAATCAATTATTTAAAAAGCATGGACTGAAAGCTCCGCGGGCAATGGTTTGGCCTTATGGTCGCTATAACCAAAAAACGGTTGAATTGGCACAAGAAGCAGGGATGCCATTGAGTTTAACGCTGGATGATTTGGGTGGTCATAAGCATCAGTTAAAAGGGCAGTTGAACCGAATTTTAATTCAAAATGACACGACACCTAGTGATTTAGAAAAAGAAATTCATGCTCGCCAACAACAGTGGACTGATCATCATCGCCCGCAAAAAGTGATGCATGTTGATTTAGATTATATTTACGATCCTGATCCGAAACAGCAAGAGCGAAACTTAGGTATGCTGTTGGATCGTATTGAAGCGATGAATGTCAACACGGTCTATTTACAAGCTTTCTCTGATCCTGATGGCAATGGTTCAGCAGATTTGGTTTATTTCCCAAATCGTTTTATTCCCATGCGCGAAGACTTATTTAACCGCGTGAGTTGGCAGATTCAAACGCGTACTCAAGTCAGTCGTGTTTATGCATGGATGCCCGTTTATGCATGGGAATTACCCAAAACTAATCCAGTTTCTAAGAATATTGTCAAAACGCAGCACACAGCGAAGGGCAAGCACTTAAATATGGGCTATCACCGTTTAAGCCCTTACTCGAAACCTGCTCAGATGATGATTAAAGGGATTTATCAAGACTTGGCAAAATCCTCTTCATTTAATGGCGTGATTTTTCATGATGACGCGACCATGTCGGATTATGAAGATGCCAGTCACGACGCACTCAAAGCCTATCAAAAAGCGGGCCTACCTGCGAACTTGGCAGATATCCGTGCGGATGATAAAAAACTACAAAAGTGGACTGCTTTTAAGACACAAACCATTGATGATTTTTCAATGGAGTTGGCAGAAGAAATTCGTTATTACCAACCGTTCCTCATGACGGCGCGAAATATGTATGCTCAAGTGGCATTATCTGCTTATGCTGAAAATTGGTATGCGCAGTCTTTAGAACGCTCACTTGATCACTATGATTTCACTGCGATTATGGCGATGCCTTATATGGAACAGGTTGAAGATAAAGAGAAGTTTTTTAGAGACTTGGTCAGCCGTGTGTCAAAATATCCAAATGGTTTGAAAAAAACGGTCTTTGAAATTCAGGCAGTGGATTGGAGAAACAACAAAAAAGTGTCATCCGAAGAAATGGCAGAGACCTTTAAGGCACTTTATCAACAAGGTGCATTGCATGTTGGGTATTATCCAGACAATCCGTTCGATGACCATCCTAACCCAAAAATACTGAAAGCGGTATTTGATACCAAACCTGCTGGTTTGATCCCTTAAGGCAACCTTGATACATGCACACATTTCAAAATCTTTGGCAGTCGATATTGAACTTCATCTTCTATTATCCATTGTTTATGTCGTATCTTTGGATGATCGGGGCGTTGATTTTTTGTATTCGTGAGCGTAAAGAGCCTGCTTTTGATTTGCCTCCATCGCTTCAGGATTATCCTTTGGTTGCGGTATTGGTGCCTTGTTTTAATGAGGGAGACAACGCAGAAGAAACCATTGGGCAAGCCTTAAAATTGAAGTATCCGAATTTTGAAGTGATCGCCATTAATGATGGCAGTTCGGATCATACAGGTACTGTGTTAGATCGTATGAGCGTGCGCTTTCAAAATCTGCGAGTCGTTCATTTGGCCGAAAACCAGGGCAAAGCCATGGCACTACAAGCAGGCAGTTTGGTGACTGAAGCGGAATATTTATTGGGGATAGATGGTGATGCTTTACTGGATCCACATGCAGCTCAGTGGATGATTCGTCATTTTCAACATCATCCAACAGTGGCTGCTGTGACGGGAAATCCGCGCATTCGCAATCGATCTACTTTACTTGGTCGTGTGCAAGTGGGTGAATTCTCATCGATTATTGGTATGATCAAACGTGCGCAACGGACATTTGGACGACTCTTTACGGTATCGGGGGCAATTACCGCTTTTCGTAAAAGTGCAGTACATGAAGTGGGTTACTGGTCACCCAATATGCTGACAGAAGACATCGATATTTCATGGAAACTGCAACGTGCAGGGTGGGATATTGAGTTTGAACCGAATGCCATTGTTTGGGTGCTGATGCCTGAAACGATTACGGGATTATGGAAACAACGCCTGCGCTGGGCAATGGGTGGGGCACAAGTCCTCACTAAAAACATAGATGTGCTGTTTAAACCGAAATTGAATTTTTTATGGCCATTGTTACTCGAAATGAGCTTGACCTTGGTTTGGTCTTATCTGATGTTATTTTTGGTGATTCTGTGGATTCTCAGTTGGTTATTGCCAGCAGTTGGGTTTCCAGAGGTTAGTTCACCATTTTTGCCGTATGGCACAGGGATTTTTATCGGGGCGACGTGTTTATTCCAGTTTGCAATTAGCATGTGGATGGACAGTCGATATGAAAAAGGGCTAGCAAAAAACTATTTTTGGATGATTTGGTATCCATTCCTGTTTTGGATGATTACCGTATCAGCCACGATTGTCGCGATGCCTAAAGTGTTATTACGCAAAGATCACACACGTGCACGTTGGGTCAGTCCCGACCGTGGTGTTCGTAATGACAGCTAATTGAAGAGATGCATTGTGAATATTCATTCCATCATTATTGATATCCGAGATCAGTTGCCTTGGCAACAACGATGCTTGAGCACCACGACCACAGTGTTGCTTTGGGCAGGATGGTTATTATTATGGCAACCCTTGATGGTTTCATTGGGGGTGTTTGATCAGCATAATCATCAACTGGTCAATCAAATCATGCATGTGTTTTGGAGTGTACTTGAAAATGGTTTTGTGGCCATTTTGGCATGTGCTTTGATGCTGTGGTTATGGAGTAACTTTATTCCAGCCAAGTCAATCAAATACGTTCAAGTCAAAGGGATTACGGATTATGCAGAACATTTTGAACTGTCAGCCGAACAAATTCATCGCTCACGTCAGCAGAAAATTGTGACGGTATATCATGATGAATCTGGACAGATTATTCGGATTGAATAATTTAAATTCACCTTGTTAGATGTAAATATTCAAACCATCATTATTCAAAATAGATAGGAAAATTTAGCTTTATGGTCAAACTTAATTCGGCTGAAAGCATTCGAGGATTAGCATGCTTGGCTGTGGTATTTTCCCATTTAAGTCTAAGTTTTTTTCCATTTTTGCATCATTTTAATCCTGCTGAAGTTTCAACATCTGCATGGCAATCTTTTATTCATCATTCTCCATTTGCATTTTGGTACTCAGGCACAGCAGCCGTATTTCTTTTTTTTGTGCTGAGTGGCTTTGTATTGTCTTACGCTATTTTAAGAAAGCCTGAACAAGCTGAAGCAAAAATCAAAAGTATGGTGATCAAGCGCTATCCACGCTTAGCTATACCTGCTGTCATCTCATGTTTGATCATTTGGGCAGTATTTCAAACTATTCATGTTGATAGTAGTCAAATGAATGGTTGGTTTCAGACGTATGTCATGCAGGATATTAGTTTAAAGCTTGCCCTCTATGAAGGAACGATCGGTTCATTTTTCTTTGCTGAAAGCTCAGTCAATTGGGTGCTGTGGACAATGCACATCGAATTGATTGGATCTTTGGTCTTATTTCTACTGCTCTACGTTTATCAGTTCAGTCGGGTGACATTTTTTATTGGATCGATCCTTTTACCATTGTTGGCATGGTACTTAAAAGGTGAAGGTTTTTTTCTCGGTATTAGTAGTTTTGTCATTGGTCTCTATTATTATTTATATGGCAAGCAACTCAGCTTAACGTGTGCTATGGCATTGTTAATCAGTGGTTTATATTTGGCTGGTGCACATAATCATAGTGCTTCTTATCAATGGCTTTATGCATTTTTAGGTGAGCGGACTTATGATTACTGCAATTTTTTTGCAGGTATGCTGATTGTCTATAGCATTCTGATGAGTCCAAAACTTTCCCAAATTTTAGATCAAAAGATTTTGGTATGGTTGGGTAAGCTTTCATTCTCTATTTATCTACTCCACTTGATCATACTGTATGTTGTCGGTGTGCCTATTTTTAATTATTTATTAAGTCTCGGTCTTCAGTATACAACCTCAGCGATAATAGCTTCGGGGATTTTTATCCTGATCACACTATGGATCTCAGCATATTACAGTCATTGGGTTGATCAATTGGCCATTCAAACCAGTCAAAAGCTTTCTGATCTAGTTTTAAAGTAAAAAATTTATAGGCACGATGTTTAAGTCATCTGATTTTGAAGTGATTTGATGGTGAAGTATCTAGTACTTAAAGCGTTTGATTGTGAAGTATTTAGTACTCAAAGCGTTTGATTTGAGTCATCGTGAGCTGATGTGTTTCGATCATTAGTTTTAAGAGAATGAGTTGATTGTGCATGCCTCAATTCATTGCAATCGACTCGGTTTGAACTGAAGTTTGCACTGAAGTGAAAAGACTTAGATTAGAGTTAGATGTTGAATTCTAAATACAGAAAGTAGAATAAAAGCAAACATCGATAACAAATTATTTCTAAAAAAATGAGACGATTCAAGTTTTTAGGATTAGTATTCAAAAAATAGTATTCATAACAAAATTAAGGATAACGAAAGTCGATGTTTAAGTCTTTTTTTCCACATCCAAAATGGTTTTTTAGCTCATTAGTACTGTGGTTTATTATCAATGTTGGACTCTGGAACTTTGCTGGGGGTAGCAGCTGGGGAAGCTATTTTGGCTTTGCACAAGGCTATGCTGATGCGGAACTGGTTATTGGAATCAGTCGATTTTGGTCACCAGCTTTCCTGTGGTTTTATCTGTGGTTCTTCGTAGCAACGTTACTGTTTGCATTGTTCTGGAAATGGAAATCCAATAACCCTTGGCAGTTATGGTCAGTGTGTGGTTCAGCATTTATTCTGTTTAATATTTGGTTAAGTGTTCAAGTCAGTGTTGCGGTCAATGCTTGGTATGTTCCTTTTTGGGATGCTATTCAGAAGATCTTAAATACTGGTGGTGGCGATGTAAGCATGCTTTATGCTGAATCCACTACATTTATTACACTTGCAGCTATTTCGGTAATGAGTGGAGTAATAAGCGCATTTTTTACTAGTCATTATATTTTTAGATGGCGTACTGCAATGAATGAATACTATGTAACGCATTGGGATAAATTAAGACATATTGAAGGTGCATCACAACGTGTACAAGAAGATACTATGCGTTTTGCAACGATTGTCGAAGATTTAGGAGTCGAACTTGTTCGTGCTATTCTAATGTTAATTGCATTTTTACCTTTGTTGTTTACATTATCAAGTAAAGTACCAGTTCTTCCTATTATTGGGGAGTTACAATATTCACTGGTATGGGCCGCGATTGGGTGGGCTGTTTTTGGTACCTTATTATTGATGTTGGTTGGTATAAAGCTACCAGGTCTTGAATTCAATAACCAAAAAGTGGAAGCGGCGTATCGCAAGGAATTGGTCTATGGCGAAGATCATAGTGATCGAGCTGAGCCTGCGACATTAAAAGAGTTATTTAAAAATATTCGATCAAATTATTTTAAATTATATTTTCATTATGCCTATTTTAATTTGTTTGCTCGTTGGTACGGACAGTTAGACGTATTGTTTAGCTTATTTGTTTTATTTCCTGCTATCGCAGCAGGTTTATTAACCTTAGGTTTAATTCAACAAATAATGGGTGTTTTTAATAGAGTGCGTGAGTCTTTCCAATATTTAGTTTCATCATGGAAAACAATCATTGAGTTATTATCAATTCGCAAACGTCTAAAAGCATTTGAATCAATTTTAGAGGATTGATTGTTAGATCATAAGACTCTTCATAATCCATATGAAACATGCATTATGAAGAGTTTAGTATAGGGTTAGTCGTTTTAGGCGAATATCCGTATTAGAAACAGGAAAATTCCTTTGAGCACTAACCCAATAATTCTCAATAAGCTCATCAATATGAGTTCAAAGAAAATTTGATAGCACAGATATTGAATACATTTGAAAAGAATTACTATGCAGTGATAAAGCACATACAGTGGAAAGATAAGGACCTTAATACTGTGCTGGATCAGTGGATTAAGTCTAATTCCCCATAACTCTTCAGGAATAATCTCGTGAGAGCGTGAGAAAAAAACATCATAAAGGGCATAGAGCCACCAAATAATGAACCAAATCGTTGTTGCTAACAGTTCCATTTCCATTAATTAATGACCTTTATTTTTATTTAAAGCGTTTGAGTTTATATTCTTAAATGCTGATTAAACTTCATTAAATAGATAAGCAATCGCTCTAAATGGCAGTAGAATCACAGATAAGATTAATCGAATCAAGATTCCAAAGAACAAACGGATTACCATATGGAAGAATAAATAGCCTAAGCATTCAAATGCAAATAAAATACATCTAAAAACCAAAACAAAACTATAAAGAAAACAGCAGATAAAATAATGCAATTTTCCATCACGATCGAATCCTAACCTATACTGCAATAACTGATCAAAAGTGATGAGCTGAGGTTGCTCAAACATATCTTCAGCAATTGTTTCAGCCATTCCCATTTTTCTAGACTTTACAGATTTGATAGTTCCTAATTCTTTGCCTTTACCTGACCGTTGTATGGGGGCATCAATTGAAAGAGAATTGTCTTGTTCAACAGTATCAGCACGCCGTTGAGGAGGGATATCTTGATTATTGAAAGTTGGTAGCTCAGCTGTATTGGGGATTTCATCAGCATCAGACAGAAATACTTTAATGATCACCACGATGATGATCATACTCAAGATAGAAAAAATAATGACCCACATTGTTTTAATTCGATTTTATTTTTTTGTATTGTGACGATCATTCAATCATCATGCAAGAGAGTATGCTGAATGCGCTCAGTATTTATGATTCAAATACATTATCAGTCTTTTTCCTTTTACCGCAATTTAAAACTGTTTAGATCGAAACAGTCTGGACTGAACGATTTTGCCTCGAATTTCAGTCCAACTGGTGGCAATCCAGCAGACAAATGAACCTAAGGTCACCATGATTGCACCTAGCCAAAAAGATTGTGAAAGCCTAGAGTCTAAAATCCACATTGAAATCAGAGATGAAAATATCGGACTAAAATATGACAGGGTGACTAAGAGCGTAATGTTGCCTTGATTAATTCCGATATTCCAAGCGGCATAGCCTAGACCTGTGACCACTGAAACCAATGCCATATAGATCATCGTATTGGCATCTAAACTTGGCATATTTATCAATTGCTCAGGGTGGATAATCAGCATTTTTGCCCACAGTACACCCGTGACCGCGATAAAGAACAATGCAATCGGATTATGCCCACCACTGTATTTTTTGGTAATCACACAATACAACGCCCATAGACTTGCACCGATCAATGCCAATAGATAACTGATTGGATTGGTTTTAACATTCGCGATGATGGTCAACCAATCCAACTGACCATTGCCAGTTTGGATATACACCACGCCACTCAAGCTAATGATGAGTCCAACGATGACCAAAGGCGTAAATTTAAGTTCTTTGAAAATAATCAGCAGGGCAATGGTCATACTCGGCCAAAGATAATTGACCAAACTCACTTCAATGGCTTGTTGCGCTGTTTGAGCCAAAGCAATCGCATAAGAAAAACAGATCTCGTAAATCACGAATAGCAAGGTCGCACTGATCAGATAGACACGTGGAATTTGTCTTAAATTCGGGATTCGAAAAATGACTAAAAGTAATAGAGCGCTCAAGCTATACATAAACAGCACAGCCAAATCAGGTCCAATGCTAAAGCTAATTTTTTTGAGTAAACCGACGATGGATGACCATTGTAAAATCGCCGTGAAGCCAATCAGTGTGGCAATATTTTTGGTCATGAGCTACTTATATCTATGGCAAGCGATTGCCACAATGACTGTAGCAGGTTGAAGGTCCGATTATATGCCTAAACCTGATCTGCGTATGCAGATCGAATGCGTTTTAGCCGATATTCTGCTTGGTATTTTATGTGGGTTAAGTTTAAATTTTTTGTGAAATATGAATGCTTATTTACAGAGTTCTAACAGCGAGAATACCGCTTTGTGGTAAAACGGAGAGATTCAAATTTCACTCTTATTGTGAGGATCATGATAATGACAATTACATTGCATACCAAAAGCGCTCAAACACAAAATCAAGCAGAGCATCATCATCAAAAATCGAAGTCTTACTTAAGTTATCCACGTGCTTTATTTATCGGTTTGACTTTGATGGGTTCAACACAAATGGCTGTGGCTGGTCCAACAGTGGATCAGCTGAGTGATTGCTTAATGAAATCCACCACCGCTACAGATAAAACCGCCGTTTTGCAATGGACATTCGCAGCGTTGTCTTCACATCCTGATTTGAAGGCATTTAGTAATGTATCTGCTACACAAAAAGAGCAGTTAGATAAAAACCTCGCAGGCGTGTTACAACGCATTATCGTTGAACAGTGTTCTGCACAAACCAAAGCGGTGATCCAAGCAGAAGGGATTCAAGCTGTAGGTGATAGTTTTCAAGAGCTTGGCCGTAGTTCAGGTGAAGAGATCTTAAAAAATCCTGAAGTGAAAGCACAGTTAAAAGGCGTGGTACGTTATCTTGATTTAAACAAATTGGTGGTGACTTTTTTAACCCCAGATATTTGGAATAAATTGGGCTTAACACGTTAATGGGGATGTTTACTCATTTTAGTCATGCTGATTTGAGTGTGGTTCAGGGTTATAAGGATTTGTGAATGATGTTGAATAAAGTGTTGATGATAGGGTTGATGACGCTAGGTGGTATTTCTTTAAGTCATGCAGATCGTCCGAAATTATCGAAGCAGTACACCACCTGTATGGATAAATCAGGTGGTGTAACAACCAAAATGCATGCTTGTATCTCCACTGAAATTAAGTTACAAGATGCTCGTTTAAATCAAGCGTATAAAACACTCTCGACTTCTTTAAATTCGACTCGTAAAAAACAGTTAAAGGACGTACAGCGGACTTGGATCAAGTATCGTGATCAGAACTGTGATTTTTATGCTGACCCTGATGGTGGTTCAATCGCTCGTGTGAATGGCGGTATCTGTTTAATGGAAACGACGGCGTTAAGAGCAACAGAGCTAGAGAATTTTTCAGCAAAGTATTAATTTAATTTTGATTCGCCTTAAAGACTTCATTTATTCAATGTACACATAGACAAAGAGAATGCTAGTAAATGTCAACATTCTCTTCTTTAGGGTTTCAAAATCAAGGCTGTTTAATTCAAGATTTTAACTTGCTAAATGATTAAGGAGGTGATGAGTCGCTTAGTCAAAAACTAAGACACTTTTACCTTGAGTATGACCATCCAATATATCTGCATAGGCTTGTTGCGCTTGCTCAAATGGATACTCACGACTCACCGCCCATTTGATTTTGCCTGTCGCAACGCCATCGACCACATGCTGTAAATTGGCAGGATTACGTTTCACCCACATTGGTTTGATTCTGTCAGATGAGAGTTTACGTCCTGCGATTGTTCCCATAAATCCGCCAGCTTTCACGGTTGCAAGTGAAGCTTGTGTTGCATCTTCATTACCACTCATATCAATAGAGACATCGAACGATTGAGGATGAATTTGTTTTAAGCGTTCTGTTAAGCCTTCGCCATACACAACCGCTATTGCACCTAGGTCACGAATATAGTCTTGGTTTTTGGCTGATGCTGTTGCAACCACATCGATTCCACGATTCACCGCGAGTTGAATCAGTACAGATCCAACACCGCCTGAACCGCCATGAATTAGGAGGGATTGAGCAGGGCCCATTTCATCGAGTATGGTCATGGCTGTTTGTGCAACACCTGCGAGCGTTCCTGCGACTGCCCAATCGATATTGCTTGGTTTTTTGATCAAGTTTTCAAGGGGTACATCAATGACTGTGGCATGGGTAAATGCACCACCTGAACCTAAAACTTCATCTCCTACTTTCCACGTGCTGTTGTCTGTGACTTCGATAATCACGCCTGCATACTCTGTACCAAAGGTCTGAGGTAGGGCAGCGTGTTTGAATTCGCCTGTCATACGACGTGCATCAATCGGGTTGATGCCTGCGGCTTTGACTTGGATGCGTGCCATGCCTGAAGCAAGAGGTGCTAATGTTTGTTCTGAAAATTCGAGGACTTCGGATGGTCCGTAGCTTTGTGCAAGAAGAATGGTGCTGTTCATTTTTATTTGCCTAATTTGCTTTGCGTGGTTTGCAATGTATGGATTGATTATAGGGAGCTAAAGTCAGGGGATTGAAGGGCTAAAAATAGGACAGTGTTTTCTGGTGCTTTGATTTTTTATTTTAGAAGATACCTCTCCCTAACCCTCTCCTAGAAGGAGAGGGAACATCCAATATTAAATTAATACCGTCACACGACATGTAATAATTACTCCCTCTCCCATTGGGAGAAGGCGGGGGATGAGGGCTATTTGAATATTTCCTAAGTCTTCAAGTTTGGCAATAGAGGATACTTTTTTGATAGTCATGTTGTTTTAAGGTGAAGTGTATAAGTAAAATTTCAAAAGTGGCATATTAATAATATTTAAAAAGATATTTCAGTAAATTAAGGGGGTTATATGTCTGGACGGAAGCAAATTGAAAAAGAATTAGAAGAACTATCTAAAGAAGAAAATTTTGATGGATATTCAACTATAAGTAGTTGGTTGGATGAAAAAGTTAAAAATTTAGAAAATGTAACACTAAAAGCAGAATTGGAACTCTATTCGAAAATTTGTTTCATGATGCTCATACCAACGAGTATAAATGAACCATTAAAAGAAAGGATGAATTTTTTTGAGCATGGTCGAAGTGCTCGACCCGAAGATTTATCAGAAGAAGAAATAGAGATATTGGATAAAGCCTATGAAAATTCAACAAATCCATGGTTAAAAGCGCGTGTAGCAGAAATATTATGGTTGTTAAAAAAGCCTAAAAATATAAATTGGGTACAAACAGCAATTGGCTCATATTTATCAATTAATGAAACAAAAGAAAATTGGTTTAAAGATGTAGGGATTTGTCATGAAAGAGCATTTTTTTTAGCTGCTAAATTTGGAAATAATCCAAAAATTAATATAGATATAGAAAAAATGAGGCTCAATAAAATAAATATTATTTTAGATGAAGTTCAGCCTAAAGGTTTTGTTGTTCTAAGAATAGGAGAGATTTTATTTAATTATGGTTTGATCGAGAATTATGAAAATCAGTTAATTGTAAAATACCTTGAATTGGCTGAATTATGTAAAGAAGATAATATTCATTTGGCTGATGGTTATTTAAAAGCAGTTATTGGTATCTATGAAAAGCTAAAACAATTTGATAATGCCTCTGAAATTATTATGCGACGAGCCAAACTTTATGAAAAAGAAGGTGATGAGCACTTAAAAAAAGAAATAGTAGGAGCTGTCTTAGCCCAAGATTCCTATGAAAAAGCATTACAAATCATAGCGACCATACAAAGAAAGTTTCGAGGAAAGTTTCAATATCCCCAAATAGAGCAAAAGCTATATGAAAAGATGCATGAAGCAGCACAAGTATTCTTAGAAACAGCACCCAAAATTACACATACAATTGATATAAAAGACATAATTGAATGGGTTAATACCGAAATTAGTAGAAAAGATTTTCCAATAGCTTTACATAAATTTTTATCTATAAAGACTATGGCTAAATTGGATGATCTAGAAGAAAAAGTCTATGAAAAATTTAACAAAAACTTTTTCTCTAATTTATTTGGAGAAAAGCATTTTTCTGGTGATGCGAGAGTCACTAAAAGATCATTAGCAGTAGGAAATACTGAACTAACTGACGAAGCCTTAGATGAAAAAATCATTGAAGAATGCAAGCGTGATATAGAATTTTGGTCAAGATCAGCACTCTTAGAGGGATTTAAGATTTTACAGCGAGAACATAACCTTAGATTGGAAGATTTTTTGCATCTAACACAATTTTCTCCGTTTATACCAGAAGACAGATCTAGGGATATCGCTAAAGGTTTATATTACGGTTACGATGGTGATTTCTTTGCATCACTTCATTTGTTAGCCCCACAGATAGAACATATTATTCGATACCATCTTAAAAACTCAGAAATAAGAACAACTATGATCGAAGAAGCTGTAGAAACTGAGTTAAGTCTTAATGCTTTATTGAAAAAAGAAAAGACTAAAAAAGTGTTTGATAAAGGTTTGATAATAGAGTTAAAAACAATATTTACTCATCCTAGTGGTTTCAATATTCGAAATGATATTGCTCATGGTTTAGTTAGTTCAAATAGCTATGATCAGATTGGATTTTTTTATGCTTGGTATTTTTTATTCAGAATGACTTTTATGCATTTTTGTAGAAAAGTACAAAGTTTAGATGAAGAAGGTTTTCAAAGCATAGAAAAAAACCCGCTCTAAAGCGGGTTTTCTTTTAAAGAAAGATTAAATCAACCAATCAATTTTTTCATCAGTTCATTGACTTGTGCAGGGTTAGCTTTACCTTTCGCTGCTTTCATCACTTGACCCACAAGACCATTGAAAGCTTTCTCTTTACCAGATTTAAATTCTTCAACCATCTTCTCATTGGCAGCAAGCACGTCTCTAATAATTGCTTCAATTGCGCCTGTATCAGTTTCCTGTTTCAAGCCTTTTTCCGCAATCACTTCGTCCGCATTTTTGCCTTCATCCCACATAAAGCCGAACACTTGTTTCGCAATCTTACCGTTAATCGTGTTATCCACAATACGTGCAATCATACCGCCAAGTTTTTCCGCCGTTACAGGAGAATCAGCCAAATCTAAGCCTGCTTTGTTTAGCGCCCCTGAGAATTCACCCATTACCCAGTTTGCCGCAATTTTACCTTGCGCAGCACCGCCAGCAGCAGCCACAACAGCTTCATAGAAGTCTGCCATTTCACGAGTCAGCGTTAAAACGTGAGCATCGTACTCAGTCACACCAAAGTCAGCCACAAAGCGAGCACGACGTGCAACAGGTAGCTCAGGCATGGTTGCTTTAATTGCTTCAATCTGTTCATCTGCAATGATCACAGGCAACAAGTCAGGGTCAGGGAAGTAGCGGTAATCGTTCGCTTCTTCTTTAGAACGCATCGAACGCGTTTCCATCTTCACAGGGTCGAACAAACGGGTTTCTTGGTCGATGGTGCCGTCCCACTCCAAAATTTCCATTTGACGTTCAATCTCAACATTGATCGCTTGTTCAATGAAACGGAATGAATTGAGGTTTTTAAGCTCACAACGTGTACCGAAGGGTTGACCCGGGCGACGTAAAGACACGTTACAGTCACAACGGAATGAACCTTCCGCCATGTTGCCGTCAGAGATCCCTAACCAACGCACCAACGTGTGAATCGCTTTAATGTAGGCAACCGCTTCTTCTACAGAACGCATATCAGGTTCAGATACGATCTCAAGCAGTGGCGTACCTGCACGGTTCAAATCGATACCTGACATGCCTTCGAATTGGTCATGGATCGATTTACCTGCATCTTCCTCAAGGTGTGCACGCGTTACGCCAATGCGTTTTACAGTACCATCTTCAAGTTGGATGTCGATATGACCCAAGCCCACAATTGGGTTGTCCATTTGGCTGATTTGATAGCCTTTTGGCGAGTCCGGGTAAAAATAGTTTTTACGTGCAAACACAGAGGCTTGGTCGATATACGCATCAATACCCAAACCAAAGCGAATTGCTAAATCAACCACTTCTTTATTTAATACAGGTAATACGCCCGGCATTGCCAAATCAACAAGGCTGGCTTGCGTGTTTGGATCATTACCAAAAACAGTCGATGAACCTGAGAAAATTTTGGTATTGGTTGCAAGCTGAGTGTGAATCTCGATACCAATAACCACTTCCCAACCATCAATCAGGTTTGATTTAGGTTTAGCGGTGTTCTTTGAATTGTTTTGAGACATTATGCGTTCTCCTCAGCAATTGCAGCGCGTTTGGTGTGCCAATCGGTGGCTTGTTGATACTGATGTACCACAGACAACAATTGAGATTCTGACCAATAGTTACCAATCAACTGTAAGCCAACCGGTAAATTGTCTTGGTCAAAACCAACAGGCGCATTAATCGCAGGAAGACCTGCCAAGTTCACCGCGATGGTGTAAATGTCACCCAAATACATTTCAACAGGTGATAGGTTTGCACCAATCTTATAGGCAGTTGTCGGTGCAGAAGGCGCTGCGATGACATCAACAGATTCGAATGCTTTTAAGAAGTCTTGTTGGATGAGACGACGTACTTTTTGTGCTTTCACATAGTACGCATCGTAATACCCAGCCGACAATGCGTATGTACCAATCAAGATACGTTGCTGAACCTCTTTACCAAAACCTTCTGAACGAGAACGTTTGTATAAGTCCATCAAGTCCACAGGATTTTCACAGCGGTAGCCGTAACGAACACCGTCAAAACGTTGTAAGTTAGAAGACGCTTCAGCAGGTGCAATCAAGTAATACGTAGGTACATAAGCATCCGTCATGTTGAGATCGATCTCAACCAAAGTTGCGCCCATGTCTTCCAATTTTTTAAGTGATTCTTCAACACGTGCTTTAACGTCCGCATCTAAGCCTGCAACATTAAAGTATTGTTTAGGAATACCAATGCGTAAGCCTTTTACCGATGTGCCGTTTAAGTTTGCAACGTAGTCATCGACTTCTTTATTGACTGATGTTGAATCTTTAGCGTCATGACCTGCGATTACGTTCATGAGGTAAGCACAGTCTTCAGCAGAGCGTGCCATTGGACCGCCTTGATCCAATGATGATGCGTAGGCAATCATACCGAAACGAGACACACGACCATAAGTCGGTTTAAGACCAGTCAAACCACAGAAAGACGCAGGTTGACGGATTGAACCGCCGGTATCTGTACCTGTTGCAATTGGTGCTAAATCAGCAGCCACAGCCGCAGCAGAACCACCTGAAGAACCACCCGGAACATGATCTAAAGCCCAAGGGTTTTTGGTCGCACCAAAGTAAGAAGACTCCGAGGTTGAACCCATGGCGAATTCGTCCATGTTCACTTTACCTAAAGTGATCAAGCCTGCTTCAATTCCTTTAGCCACTACAGTCGCATCATAAGGAGAGATAAAATTATCTAAAATTTTTGAACCAGCCGTGGTTTTCACGCCTTTGGTACAGAAAATATCTTTGTGCGCCAAAGGAATACCGGTCATCAGACCCGCCATCCCAGATTTTAAAAGACCATCTGCAGCATCAGCTTGAGCTAAAGCCAGTTCAGGGGTCACAGTCACATAAGATTGAACTTGAGTGTCAATTTTTGCGATACGGTTTAAATAGTGTTGAGTCAACTCGCGTGATGAAAACTGAGCGGATTTTAAACCTTCAGCCATTTCACGAATTGATAAGCGATGTAAATCAGTCATGAGTTCAATTCTTTACGTTCAAATTTAAATAAGGTTTAAGGCGAAATTATTCGATCACACGAGGCACAAGATACAAGCCATCCTGTGTTGCAGGGGCTACCGCTTGATAATCCTCACGGTGATTTTCTTCTGAAACCACGTCTTCACGTAAGGGTTGTGGATTGTCAAATGGGCTCTTTAAAGGCTCAACACCATCGGTATTAATCCCTTTTAAGGTTTCCATCATTCCTAAAATTTTATTTAAACTTTGAGCATATTCAGCAGATTGCGTTTCGTTTAAAGATAAGCGTGCCAAATGAGCAATGCTTGAAACGGTTTGTGCATTTAAATCTGCAGAATGCTGAGCATCTGAAGCTGACATGATGTCTCACCTAATCAGTATTAAAAAATATTCAAATATCGTGTGTTATAATAAGCGATTGACTTGTTCAAATCATCACATTTAGTTAAAGTTGCCATCTTACGACCATATAACGTTTAATTGAGAACGAACCGTGATTCTAAAACGACTAATTGGCTTGTTTTCGCCAGATCTTGCCATTGATTTGGGTACAGCTAATACACTAATTTATGCGCCAGGACGGGGCATTATATTAAACGAACCGACGGTTGTGGCGATTCGCCATAGTGGTTCACAAAAAATTGTTGCCGCAGTTGGCCTAGATGCAAAGCAAATGTTGGGTCGTACACCTGCAAATATTTCTGCGATTCGCCCAATGAAAGACGGTGTGATTGCAGACTTTGAAGTGACTGAAACCATGTTAAACCAATTTATTGGTAAAGTGCATGAAAAACGTTTATTCCCACCAGCACCACGTGTGGTGGTTTGTGTGCCTTGCAAATCGACACTGGTAGAACGCCGTGCGATCCGTGAAGCGGTATTCAATGCAGGTGCACGTGATGTACGTTTGATTGAAGAGCCGATGGCTGCTGCAATCGGTGCAGGCATGCCAGTAGAACAAGCATGTGGTTCGATGGTCGTCGATGTTGGTGGGGGGACCACTGAAATTGCGATTATCTCACTACAAGGTTGTGTCTACGCTGATTCCCTTCGTATTGGTGGTGATGTCTTTGATGAACAAATCATTCACTATGTACGTAAAGCACATGGTTGCATGATCGGTGAAACGACTGCTGAATTGATTAAAAAAGAAGTGGGTATGGCACTTCCAGACGAAGGCGCAAAACCACTTGAGATCGAAGTGCGCGGTCGTAACCTTGCAGAAGGTGTTCCGCGTGCGATTACAGTCACTTCTGATGAAATCACTCAAGCGATTTCTGATCCATTACAAAGTATTGTTTCAGCGGTTAAATCTGCGCTAGAGCAAACCCCTCCAGAGTTGTCTTCTGACATTGCGGAACGCGGTATTGTATTGACAGGTGGCGGTGCATTATTACGTAATTTAGACAAACTCTTGTCTCAAGAAACTGGCTTGCCTGTTTTGGTTGCAGAAGATCCGTTGTCTTGTGTAACACGTGGTGGTGGTAAGGTATTAGAATTCTTCGATAATCCAAATCACGATATGTTATTCGTAGGTTAAGAAAGGATCTTAGGCGGTGCAACCGAATCTTTTTTCAAGACAACCGCCATCTTTTCGTTCCTTCATCATTGCGGTTGTGACTTGTTTCGTGGTGCTAATGTTCAATTGGCGTATGCCACACCTGGTCCAACCTGCAAGAGATGTCTTGTATGCTGCATACAATCCAATTTATGCCATTGCAAGTTATCCTGTTTTATCGAAAGAATGGCTGAATCAACAAACCAAGTCTGAAGCTCAATTGCGCCGTGAAAATACTGCGATGCAAGCTGAACTTTTACAGGCGCAAGTCCGCTTACAAAAATTATCTGAACTCTCAGCTGAAAATACCAGACTACGTGGCTTACTCGATACACCTTTAATTATTGATGGTCGTATGGAGATCTCTGAAGTCATCGGTACGGATGCAGATCCTCTACGACATATTATTGTGATTAATCGCGGTGCTACTAATCAACTGAGAGTGGGACAGACGGTTCTCGATGATAAAGGCATCATGGGGCAAATTGTCAATGTCTATCCTCATAGTAGCCGAGTGATGTTGTTGTCGGATAAGGAACATTCTCTTTCAGTGCGTTTAGAAAGTTCAGGGATGCGTGCGATTGTTACGGGTACTGGGGATTTAGAGCGTTTGAAAATGGAGTATGTGCCGACCAGTGCCAACATTAAAGTTGGGGATAAAGTTTACAGTTCGGGTTTAGGACAACATTTCCCTGCAGGATATTTAGTGGGTACGGTTTCTAAAATTAAACGTGAAAACACGGGCGAATTTGCGCAGATTGATGTTAAACCAGCAGCGCAACTTTCAGGTGGTCATCATGTCGTGGTAATGTTCTCAGATTCTTTAGCCATGGAGCAACCGAATGCTCAACGCTAAGAACCTTAGTTCGGACCTGCATAAAGACCCACTCATCGCGATTATTGTTTCAGTCATCATCTGCTCCGTATTGGTGGTTTATCCGTTGACCTACAACTTGGCAGGTTGGCGTCCACTCATCATGTTAATGGTGACCCTGTTTTGGATCTTGTGCCAACCCACTTGGTGTGGTGTTTGGTTTGCATTTGGGATTGGGTTGTTCACCGATTTATTGTTGGGCGCACCTTTGGGCTTAAATGCTCTGAGCTATGTGTTGATTACTTTTGTGATTCGGTACTTTATACGTGAAAGACGGGTCATGACTTTTGGTAATACTTGGCTCATTGTGAGCATGGCGGTTGTGGCACATTTGGTTTTTATTTTGTTAGCTCAAGTGATTTCAAATGTAGAAAGTTCAATTACACGTCATTGGCTACCATTGATCAGTAGCATTGGCTTATGGCCAATTCTCTATTATTGCTTAAAAAGATGGCGCGTTTAATATTGGCGTCGAGTTCGCCTCGACGCAAAGAGTTGCTTGAACAGGTGGGACTGAACTTTGAAATATTCAGTCCAGATGTTGACGAGTCTGTACAGCCCAACGAAAGTGCAGAACATTATGTACAACGTTTAGCAGAGCAAAAAGCACAAGCTGTTTTAGTTCAATTTCCCGACGCGATAGTCATTGCGGCAGACACCAGTTTAGTGTTAGATCATAAGATTATTGCAAAGCCTGAATCGAAACAACATGCATTTGAGATATGGTCTGCTTTATCTGGGCGTCAACATGAAGTGCTCAGTGGTATCTGTGTCGCGTCGGCCCATTGTGAGCAAAATCAAAATGCTATTCAAAGCATGGTGGTTCGCACTCAAGTTCATTTCCAAAAGCTGACTGAACTCGAAATGGAACAATACTGGGCAACGGGTGAGCCGATTGGCAAAGCAGGGGCTTATGCCATTCAAGGTTATGCTGCTCAGTTTATTCCACGTATAGAAGGAAGTTATAGCAATGTTGTTGGCTTGCCTCTATATGAAACATTACAATTATTGAAGAATATTGATCAAATAAAGCCTATTTTAGAACACTGATTTAAGAATATGACGAGCTCGCTTAAGTACAGAGCCAACCAGATGAAGCAAGATTAAGGCACTAAATTAATCTCGCAAACGAATTTTTATAATGTTTTGAGTATTTTTTATGTCTGATGAATTGTTGATTAACGTCACCCCGACAGAAACAAGGGTGGCTTTAATCGAAAATGGTACGGTGAATGAGCTATTTGTTGAGCGTTCTGCAAAACGTGGTTTAGTCGGCAATATTTATAAGGCAAAGGTTGTTCGTGTATTGCCCGGTATGCAAGCTGCTTTTGTGGATATCGGCTTGTCTCGTACGGCTTTCTTACATATTAATGATATGGTGTGGCCACGTAATCAGCCGACACCGAATGTCTTTGAGTTACTCCATCCGGGTCAAATTCTGACCGTTCAAGTCATGAAAGATATGCTTGGTACAAAAGGAGCACGACTCAGCACTGATCTTTCTATACCTTCGCGATATTTAGTGATGATGCCCTATGGTCATCATACAGGCGTATCACAGCGTATAGAATCAGAAGAAGAGCGTGATCGCTTACGATCCATTATTGAGCGCATACAGGCAGAGCATAAGCTTCCAGGTTCAGTGATTGTTCGAACGGCTGCTGAAGGGATCGCTGAAGAAGCGATTGCGCAAGATATGGCTTATTTAGCCAAGCTTTGGGAATTTATTCAGCGTAAGCAAAAAAGTATCGTTGTGCCTTCTCTTGTTTTTGAAGAATTACCATTACCGCAACGTATTATTCGTGATCTTGCCAATGAAAATACAGTCAAAATCCAAGTAGATTCACGTGAAGTCTTCCAAAAGTTAGAAGAGTTTGTGCAAGAGTTTGTGCCAACAATTCATGGTCGCTTAAAGCACTATCCAGGCGAGTGTCCAATTTTCGATTTGTATAATGTGGAACACGATATCCAAAAGGCTTTACAAACGCGTGTTGCATTAAAGTCCGGCGGTTATTTGATGATTGACCAGACCGAAGCCATGACCACAATTGATGTCAATACAGGCTCCTACGTTGGTGGGCGTTCTTTAGAAGATACTGTCTTTAAAACCAATATGGAAGCCACTCAAGTCATCGTACGTCAATTGAGACTGCGTAATTTGGGTGGAATTATCATTATTGATTTTATTGACATGCAAGAGCTACAGCATCGTGATGAAGTTTTAAAACAGTTTGAAGAGGTATTAGAAAAAGACCACGCAAAAACCAAAATCACTCAGGTTTCTGAGTTAGGTTTAGTAGAAATGACGCGTAAACGCACGCGTGAGTCTTTGGAGCATTTACTGTGTGAAGCATGCCCAACCTGCCAAGGTCGCGGATATGTCAAAACAGCAGAGACGATATGTTACGAGATATTTCGGGAGATATTACGCTACTCTAGAGATTTCAAATCTCAGAGTGGCTTTACTGTCGTTGCTCATCCGCACGTGGTTGATCGGCTTTTAACGGTAGAGGCAACAGCTGTCTCGGATTTAGAGCATTTCGTGAGTCGAGTCATAAAGTTTCAAGTCGAAAATTTATACACGCAAGAGCAATACGATATCATTCTGAATTAAATTTGTAACAGAATTTCACTAAACAGTTGTTACATCTGAAATTTTACTTTCAAGGCTCACTTCACAATACTAGTGGCTATAGAAACAAGTAGCCAAAGGTTAGTAATAATCTGAGCAAATGTGAGGTAAAAAAGATGAGTATGGCTGAACAAATTTTAAATCGTGGTATCAAGCATGTTTTAGAGCCACAGCATAAGAATGCATGTGTGATGTTAACTGAGCAAGGTCAAGAAGTTCAGATCACTAAAGCGATGGTTGTGGTTGCATGCCAACAATTATTAAAACAATGTCGAAACATTAAGAATTAAGGGGCTGATTAAAAGCCCCTTAGTTTATTGCTCAATTTTATATTCAAAATTTATACTCAAAAACCGGTCATTCCAATCACGATGCATTCGCAGTCATTTTCTTTTCGATTTCTATAGCTTCTTTTTTAGCAATGATCTGTTCAAATATCTGAATTTCATCTTCCAAATGGGTCAAAAGATTCTGCATTTTAGGTAATGCATTTCGACAACCTGTTAGACCGACTTCAAGTTTATCTAGATAACTGGTCATCGTAATATTGAGTGCTTGCCCATCTAAGATGATAGAAGCAGGGTAGAGCGCATCTAGTTTCGCGCCATTCCAATACAACGGTTCTGTTGGGCCAGGAACATTCGAAATCACAATATTAAAGGCCTGACGCTTAGGCATCACGCCTGAAAGAATGTTAAAGCCTGCCGCACCGTACACGAAGGCACTGTAATTCAAAATCTGATTCGATGTCATTCTACGAAAGCGAGTCTTGGCATTTTTTACACTGCGAATGATGATGTCTAGGCGATCTAGTGGTTGCTCTTTATGCGTACCTAGATTAGCTAATATCATGGTGATACGGTTGCTCAGATCTGAATTGTCATCACGAATAGACGCTGGAACCATCGCAATCAAAGGTTTTTTGGGTAGTGCATTTTGAGACAATAAGTATTCGCGTAAGGCACCTGAACAAATCGCTAAAACCACGTCATTAATTGTCACACCTAAAGACTTGGCGATTTTGCGTAATCGTTCCAATTCAAAGGACTGTGCTGCAAAACGACGAGAAGCACTGACTCGTTGGTTCAATAAGCTCCCCGGGGCTTGAAAGCTTGATACATAGTCAGGATTTCTCATTTCCTTAAATACAGTCTGATAAAGCTCTTGAGTCACACGTGGTGCAATCGAAAGTTGCTCTTTGACGGTATTTAATATGCCTTTTAATGCGGATACAGGCGCAGCTTTCAAGCGTTTTGCACGCTTTCCTTCGACACACCATAAGGGAACAATCGTTTTTTCATGCGGATCTTTAGACAGTGATTTCTCGATCAAGCGCATACCTGCCACGCCATCGACCATGGCATGATGAATCTTAAAGAACATGGCAAAGCGATTGCCTTCGATGCCTTCAATAATATGACAAGTCCAAAGCGGTTTAGCACGATCAATCAATGCACTGTGCTCTTGAGAAATATAAACCAAGAGTTCACGAATACGTCCGGGATGAGGTAGGGCAATATGTCGAAAATGATGATCAATATCAAATTCTTCATCCTCATCCCAAAACAAACCATTTAAACGATTGTTAAAAGGCGGAATCGGAATCGATTTGGATTGACGAATATCGGTGACCAAATCTTGGATAAAGGTGCTTGAAGCGTCTTTCGGAATTTGAAATAAAAATAAACCTCCAACATGCATCGGCTGTTGGCGTTTTTCTAAGCTTAAAAAAATAAAATCGAGGGGATGTAAAGGTCGCATAGTTTTAGATTGCCTCACTGCAATATATCTAAATCGCTTTTTAGAATTATATGTCCGTTAAATCTGAGTATAGTGCTTTTTATGTATGAATTGCGAAGAAAATGATTAATTTCAGGTGCAAAAAAGCCACTGGTAACCGTGGCTTTTTTGACTATTTTTTTAAATTGCCTGAATGTAGGCCACATTCTTTATGTGTCGCTTCTTCCCACCACCAACGACCTTCACGTTCATGTTGATTCGGTAAGACTGGTCGGGTACATGGTTCACAACCGATGGAAGTAAAACCACGTTCATGTAATGGATTATAAGGAATTTCCATTAAGCGGATATAGTTCCAAACATCGCTACTGCTCCAATTTGCCAGGGGATTGTATTTAATTAAACTTTTCCCTTCGCCTGAGAATCCGATATCATGCTCAATTACTGGAATTTCAGTGCGTGTGCCTGGACTTTGATCCTTACGTTGACCTGTAATCCAACCATCTAATGTCGCTAATTTTTTACGAAGTGGTTGAACTTTACGAATACCACAGCATTCCTTATGATCATCCTGATAGAAGCTGAATAAGCCTTTTGCATTGACTAGATTTTGTACGGCTTCAGATTCAGGAAAACAAAACTCGATTTGAATATTGTAATGCTGACGAACAGTGTCTAAGAATTCATATGTTTCTGGATGGAGACGACCTGTATCTAAACTGAATACACGATAAGGCTGACCAGAATTGTGAGCCATATCAATTAGAACAACATCTTCAGCACCAGAGAAGGAAATAGCAATTTCACCTGCTTGGCTTAGTGCTAATTCTAAAATTTCATTCGGAGATTTATCGGCGTATTCAGATGCAAGTGCATCTACAAGGTCAATCGTTGGAATCGTAGTCATGGGCGTCCTGGCTATAGGCTTGGAAACAGCTAAACCTATATTAATTTATTTCCTAGAAATTTTAAGATAAATCTTAAATACAACTTATCACTAAAAAGTAAAAGCTTATGAAAAAAATAGATTTAAAAAAGATCAATGCAATTTAATTATCTTCGGTTATGATAAGTCAAAATTTTGTCAACCTATCAAGAGGGATGGTTCATGGAAGTTGTATGTCTAGATCTAGAAGGCGTTTTAGTTCCTGAAATTTGGATTAACTTTGCAAAGAAAACAGGAATTAAGGAGCTAGAAGCAACGACTCGTGATATTCCTGATTATGACGTGCTGATGACTCAGCGTCTGAATATTCTGAAAGAACATGGTTTAGGTTTAAACGATATTCAAGCTGTAATCGCTGAAATGGGTCCTTTCCCTGGCGCGAAAGAGTTTGTAGAGTGGGTAAGTACTCATTTTCAATTGATTATTTTATCGGATACTTTTTACGAATTTGCGCACCCATTGATGAAGCAACTCGGCTGGCCGACTATTTTCTGTCATAAATTAGAAACGGACGAAAGTGGTGTGATTACAGATTATAAATTACGTCAACCTGATCAAAAGCGTAAAGCTGTGCAAGCACTTCATGGTTTAAATTTCCGTGTGATCGCTGCTGGTGATTCTTATAATGACACGACTATGCTCGGCGAAGCTGATGCAGGTTTCTTATTTGATGCACCTGATAATGTGATTGCTGAATTCCCACAGTTCCCACCTATTCATGGTTATGCGGCTTTGAAAGAAGCGATTCGTAATGCTTCTGTTCGTGATATTCCGGCTTAATTCAACAGCAATAAAAAGGCGCTTAAAGCGCCTTTTTATATTTTAGAGTTTTTGCAACACTTAGAATTTATAACCCATTTTTAGACCGTAGCCCATCGCATAGTTGTTTTCAAAACTACCTACAGGTTCACCACCTGTTTGTGCAACGGCATCGCCTAACCAGAAGTATTTAACACCCGCTTGAATAAATGTATCTTGCGTCGGGCTGTATTGACCACCTAAACCCACACTCCAGTATCCTTCAGTTGGACCTAAGGTCGTAACAGGATTACCTGCGCCAGAATCATAACCTACAGAAGTTGATCCGGACCATTTTTCGTTGAACTTATGACCTAAGCCTAAAGTTGCAGAGTACTGATCATCAGAATATTCGATTAAATCAAGTCCTTTAGATTTTAAGGCTTGAGGTGATACTACAAATTGATCCCAATGTACCCAGCGAAGATTAGCAAAAGCTAATGTGTTTTGAGAAATACCACTTTGTAAATCTACATTAACGGACTGTGGTGTTACTGCTTGTACTTTAGATAAAGGCGCATTTTGTAAACCTAAGCCAAAAGATTCATCAGCTACTGCATTGTGTTTAATTTCAGAGCGGTATGTCACAGCTGCTTTTAAAGCAATATCAGGAACCTGATATGCAAATCCAGCTAACCAACCCCAAGCTTCAGCGGTATCAACTTGAATATCATACCCTGCATTTTTATACGCTAAACCACGTAATTGAATATCAGCAGCAACTGTTTGCCACACTGGACCTGCATAAAGGTTCCAGTTTTCAGTCGGTTGATAACCCATCAAGCCTGTAATGTTTTCTGTTTTAACTTCTACTGATGTGCCTTCATTTTGTTGTGCAAAGACGGGATTATTAACCTGATATGTGGCATCTGCACCAAATGGTTGATCGTATAGCAAACCTAAAGAGATGTGATCCGCCACTTGAATTTTAATTGCTGCACTTGGAAAGTGATAGTCATCAGCCATATCCGATATTTTAAGTGCATTGCTTTTTACAGTTGGATCTAAAACTGAAATACCAGCTTCTGCATAGTTTCCTGATTGTAAAAATGCGGAGATAGATTGACCAGAACGGTCTAATCCTGCTGCATTTAAAAACGTTATTGGAAGAGCGCTCAGTATAATAGCTGAGCTAATAGCAGATAATTTCATGAATTATTCATCTCTGAAAGCCAAGATGGCAATAAAAAGTGTGTGAAAAATAACACAATGAAAAAAAGAGTAAATACTCAGTTTTGAGTAGTAGGTGGAAGCATGATTATAACTTGAACAATTTTGAGTGTTTATTCTATATATGTATATGATTTAAAAAAAATTATTGAGTCATTGAGATAAGTGTTTTTTTAGTACTGTTCGGTTTGAAAATATACAATTAATTTATATTTGTATATTAATAAAAAAGACCGACAGAGCGGTCTTTTTTATGTTTTTTAATTTTAGAATTTATAACCGATTTTTAAGCCATATGCCCAAGCATCATTGTCTTCAAAAGTAGCTACATAATCGTTACTACCTGCTTGTGCACCAGTTTGTGCATCAGCATCACCTAACTTAAAGTATTTGACACCACCTGCAATAAATGTAGCAGGGGTCGGGCTGTATTGAAGACCTAAACCCACATTCCAAAAACCTTCAGTAGGCCCAAGCGTTGTAACAGGATTACCCGCACCTGAATCCCAGCCTACAGAAACGTTACCCGCCCAAAGATCATTAAATTTACGGCCTACACCCACAGTTGCAGAGATTTGATCGTCTTCATACTGGACTAGATTGAATCCATTTGGTCGTTGAACCAATGGACCTACAGCTTGACTAACTTGACCGAACTTATGTGGTTGAATCGCAAATTTAGACCATTCAACCCAACGGACATTCGCAAATGCAACAGTGTTTGCCATGATGCCTGTTTGGAAATCAAGGTTAACCGACTGTGGTGTCGTAATTTCTGTACGACCAGAACTTGTTGCAATCGTTTGTGCTAACGCTGATTGTCCAAGTAATGCAAGTGCAGGTAAGGTTGGAATATTTTCACTAACATCAACTTTATGATCGATCTCTGAACGATAAGTTAAAGAAGCTTTCAGCGCAATTTCAGGAATTAGGAATGCAGCACCTGCTAACCATCCTACAGCTGAATCTTCAGGAATACTTGCATCGTAACCATTATACAAACTGTATGCTTGACCACGTAAACTTACGTTTCCTTTAATGGTTTGGTAAGCGGCACCCCCATAAATATTGAAATTTTCATTTGGTTGAAAGCCAACAATCATCGATAAGTTTTGAGTATCTACATCGACTTTTGTGACGCCTACACCCAATAAGCCGTTTACTTGAGCTAAACCAGCATCAACTTGAGCAGCTACGCCTTGAGTTAGGCGATCTGTAATCACTTGTGTTACGCCAGCTTCAATTTGTTGCATGGCGTTGGCATTTGCACGAATACCAGCTTCAACCATAGCAAGGGGGGTTCCTGGTGGTACAAGACCTTGGTCAATACGTGATTGAGCTTGACGTGTGACTTCACCTGCAATACCAGGCTGTAAATTTTGTTGTAGTTGAGCCGGTAAGAGTTCATTTACATTGGTGGAAATTTGACTTTCACGAATACCATTTAATTGAGCTTGTCCTAAAATGGTATCTTGAGTACTGGAAACAAATGCATTATTTCCTGAATATTCTGCACTCGCTCCAAATGGCTGATCATAAATCAAACCAAAAGAAAAGTTCTTAGTCGGTTGTAACTTCAGGGCTGCAGAAGGAAAGTAGTAATCATCAGCCATATCTGAGATTGAACGACGTTGATCACTTGCACCCGCTTCACGACCATCAACGGTAGGATCTAAAATTGAAATACCAGCTTCAAAGTAATTGTCTGGTTGCAAGAATGCTGAGATTGATTGACCAGAACGGTCTAGGGCAGCCGCGAAAGCACCAGCAGTTGGCAATGATAATAATATAGCGGTTGTTAATGTTTTTAATTTCATTTGAATCTTTCCCTAACATTCTAACGAATCGAATTTTTAGTTTTTAAAATTGGTTAGATTTAAGTGTTGTTACACAACTGAAATCTAAAGTTACTTGTGAGAACAAAATAGCACATAAAAAATAAGAGTAAATACTCTATATAAATAGAGCATTTACTCTTATTGAATTAAATAAATCCTAATGAATAGTCATTTTTTTGTCTAAAAATTATATGTATTTGATATTCATAGTAAGTTTTATTAAAAATAACTTAACTATGTATCGCTTAAATCATAGTTAAAAGTGATCAATAAATAATCATTTATTGTTTTTTTGAACTATTTAGTTCAAAAAAAGAGTGCAAATGCACTCTTTTTAAATCGTTAATTTATTAGGATTAAAATTTATAACCGATTTTTAGACCATACGCCATGGCATCATTATCTTCAAAGTCACCAACTTTATTACCCACCGATTGTCCTTCTGCATCACCGAGCATAAAGTATTTCACACCACCAGCAATAAAAGTCGCTGGAGTAGGGCTAAATTGTGCTCCTAAGCCAACATTCCAATAACCTTCAGTTGGCCCAAGCGCTGTGACTGGATTACCTGCACCAGAATCCCAACCTACAGAGAAATTACCTGCCCATTGATCATTGAACTTGCGACCTACCCCGACATTGGCAGACCATTGATCTTTTTTATAGTCAATAATGTTTTGACCTTTGGTTGGGTCAGCTGGGCTTCCCGCTAATGTTGCTGTCACTCTTCTGAATTTATCGATATCAATACCATATCCGCCCCATTCTACCCATCGAACATTGGCAAATGCGACAGTATTCGCCATGATTCCTGTTTGAAAATCGAGGTTAACGGATTGAGGTGTAGAAAGCGCAGTATCTTTAGATGTACCCAAAAATAATGGATTATAAGCAGCAGCTGGTCCAGGTAAACTTACAGATTCACTTGTTTCAAGTTCATGATCAATTTCAGAACGATAAGTGAGTGCTACTTTTAAAGCAATATCCGGAATTTGATAGGCAGCGCCTGCTAACCAACCAATACTATCGTCTCTTTTGAAATTTGCGCTATAACCAAGACTGGATAAAGTAATGTTTCCTCGAACATCTTGATAGGCAGCACCACCGTAAATGTTGATATTTTCATTTGGTTGGAAGCCAACAAGTGCTGTTAAATTATTGGTTTTTACTTCAACATCTGTACCTGCTAATGGTCGTGGTCCTAGAGCAGATATAATCGTCCCATCTGAATAATAGGCATCCGCGCCAAAAGGCTGATCATAAATCAAACCTAAAGAGATATTATCTGTCGCTTGAATTTTGAGGGCAGCACTCGGAAAGTAGTAATCTTCGCCCATATCGCTAATTTTACCTTGAGCATTTTTTCCAGAGACAGTCGGATCAAGAATAGAAATTCCTGCTTCAAAATAATTGTTAGGTTGAAGGAAAGCACTAATTGACTGTCCAGAACGATCCATTGCAGCGGCATAGACAACAGAAACAGGTAATAGAGCGAGTAATACAGAAGAACTGATGGCTTTTAATTTCATTTTATCTATCCTTAGATAATTTAAAAATATTATGATTCTTGAGCTATTTTTTTACTTAGCTTTGAAGTGGAAAATAAGCATATTTTATTTGTTGGTTATTTTTCACTCTCAAATTCAACATAGCATAAAGGTACAGAGATGCAACAAATAAATATGACTAAAATGACGAACGAAATGAGAAAAAAAGTCAATGATTGAATATTTATGTGAAGTGGTTTGATTTTGATTTTGATTTTGATTTTGATTTTGATTTTGATTTTGATTTTGATTTTGATTTTGATTTTGATTTTGATTTTGATTTTGATTTTGATTTGAGGGATTTGAGGGATTTGAGGGATTTGAGGGATTTGAGGGATTTGAGGGATTTGAGGGATTTGAGGGATTTGCGCTTTGCGGGACTCGAACCCACGCCGGTCGCTTAGGAGGCAACTGCTCTATCCAGTTAAGCTAAAAGCGCATTGAGTATGAAAAATTATATGAAATATACTTTAATTTGATCATTCGGGATAGATCAATATACTTATACTGAATGAGTAAAAATGAAGGGCATTTAACTCGAATGCCCTCCATTTTTAGTTTTATTTATTGCTATTCAGACTCTTATAAAGAATCATCATAATTGCGATCCAGACCGGAATCATAATCACAGACTCTTTAAAGCCTTGAGTCCACATAATGAACAATACAACAGCAATAAAGGCAAGAACAATGAAATTTCCTAAAGGTGTCCACAGTGCAGGGAATTTAGTGATTTCACCTGTCTGCTTCATTGCTTGCTTAAATTTCAAATGCGTTAGCGTAATCATTGCCCAGTTCAATACTAGTGCACCAACCACGATGTAAATCAAATGTCCTAAGGCATCTTCAGGAACAAAGTAATTGAGTAGTACACAACCGAAAATCAGCACTGCTGAGAACAATACCGCTGGAATGGGTACGCCTGTTTTATTGGTCTTTTCGAAAATCTTAGGCGCATTGCCTTGTTTTGCTAAACCAAAAAGCATACGGCTATTGGCATACATACCACTGTTATAAACAGAAAGTGCAGCAGTCAAAATAATAAAGTTGAGTAGGTGGGCTGCCCAGTTAATTCCAAGTTGACTAAAGATCATCACAAATGGACTTTTATCCAACCCCCCTAGATCAAGCTGGTTCCATGGCACTAAAGATAAAAGAATAGTCAATGAACCTACATAGAAAATCAGGATTCGGAACACCACTTGATTAATGGCTTTGGGAATCGTTTTCTCTGGATTTTCAGCTTCTGCAGCTGCCATCCCGATGAGTTCAATACCACCGAAAGCAAACATCAAGAATGCTAGCATGAAGAACAAGCCTTCAAAACCATTCGGGAAGAATCCGCCGTGAGCCCATAGGTTGCTAAATGAAGCTGTTGAGTTTTCACCCGCAGTGAAAAGCAAGAATAAACCAAATACAATCATTGCAACGACGGCAGTCACTTTAATGATTGATAACCAGAATTCTGATTCGCCGTAGAACTTTACATTACATAAGTTCACTAGAGTAATAATAATAAAGAAGGTCAGTACAGATGCCCAAGCGGGAATATGGGGCCACCAGTAATTAATATATTTTGCGACTGCAGTGAGCTCTGTCATTGCAACGAGGATATAAAGGATCCAATAATTCCAACCTGCTAAGAAGCCTGGGAATTTGCCCCAATAGCGATTTGCAAAGTGGCTAAAAGAACCTGCAACAGGTTCATGAACAATCATTTCCCCGAGTTGACGCATGATGAGAAATGCGATGAGACCACCAATTGCATATCCTAAGATAATTGAGGGGCCTGCAGACTGTATGACTTGCGCAGATCCTAAAAATAAACCAGTACCAATTGCGCCACCCATGGCAATCAATTGAATATGACGATTTTTGAGGCCGCGCTGAAGTTGAGAAGAATTGTTATCCAATTTATTCAGCTCGCCGAGTGATTTTAAATCATTGTAATAGATTGATTTCTTTTAGCCTAGTAAATCTGACGTACTGCAGAAATCATTCATTTTCAATACGATAAAAAGGATTAAAAATAAAGTTAAAACAAATATTTAATTTTACACATTTCTCATCTGAAAAAATCATGCCTCAGCCATTTTAAGTTATTAACCCGATTTTTATACTTAAGTCCTGTAGTTTGATGCATAGTTTTTCAGCACTATATCAAGTCTAAAGTGGACATAGATACCCTGATAAAAACCGAAGGATAATAAACAATGAGCTTTCCAGCACAAATTAAAATTCCAGCAACTTATATGCGTGGTGGTACGAGTAAAGGTGTATTTTTTAAAGTCAGTGATTTGCCTCAGCGAGCTCAAATACCAGGATCAGCGAGAGATCAGCTTTTACTTCGCGTAATTGGCAGCCCGGATCCTTATGGAAAACAAATTGATGGTATGGGTGCAGCGACATCAAGCACCAGTAAAACAGTGCTTTTGGAAAAAAGTACTCAAGCAGACCATGATGTTGATTATCTATTTGGCCAAGTGTCAATTGACAAAGCATTCGTGGATTGGAGTGGAAACTGTGGAAATTTGACTGCCGCAGTGGGTTCGTTTGCAATCTCAAATGGATTGGTCGATGCAAGTCGTATTCCTGAAAATGGCTTATGTACCGTTCGTATTTGGCAAAAGAATATTCAAAAAACCATTATTGCACATGTGCCAATCACCAATGGGCAGGTTCAAGAAACAGGTGACTTTGAGTTAGATGGGGTGACTTTTCCAGCGGCAGAAGTTCAAATTGAATTTCTTGATCCAGCAGATGATGGTGAAGATGGCGGTGCAATGTTCCCAACTGGAAATGTTGTAGATCAATTAGACGTACCTGATATTGGAACTTTCCAAGCGACATTTATTAATGCAGGGATTCCAACGATCTTCCTCAATGCTTCAGATATTGGCTATACAGGTGCTGAGCTGCAAGATGATATTAATGCTGATTCTGCTGCATTGGCAAAGTTTGAAACGATCCGCGCTCATGGTGCACTTAAGATGGGAATCATTCAAGATCTAGCTGAGGCGGAGAATCGTCAACATACCCCTAAAATTGCATTTGTTTCACCTGCAAAAAGTTATGTGTCTTCTAGTGGTAAATCCGTGAACGATTCAGATGTAGATTTATTAGTTCGTGCACTCTCTATGGGGAAACTTCATCATGCCATGATGGGAACTGCTGCAGTTGCTATTGGTACTGCTGCAGCAATCCCTGGGACATTGGTGAATATTGCGGCGGGTGGTGGTGAACGCGAAGCAGTCCGATTTGGGCATCCGTCAGGTACTTTAAGGGTAGGTGCTCAAGCAACATTTGAAAATGACCAATGGCAAGTCAAGAAAGCCATTATGAGTCGCAGCGCGCGAGTTTTGATGGAAGGCTGGGTAAGAATTCCTGCTGATAGTTTCTAACAAAATTTTGATGTCTGAGACTAAATTTATTCCTGCAATAGATTTGGTCTTCTTATTGTGAAGTCGATATTAATGATTTGGACTAATGTGTTTTATTCGGCGATTCAAAAATCAAGCTTGAATGGTAAATTTATCTATCGAATAGTAAGTCATTTTTTAATGAAATTTGATTACAAAAAGCTTATTTTTTCATCACTATTTCACATGATATATTTCAACTAAACGACATATACATAATGATTGTGCATATTTTCTTTTAAATAGAATTGATTAAAAGGGGAGATACCAAGTTCATTAATGAATAATGATTAAGAATGAGGTGATTATGACTTCTATAAAACATCATGAAACAAGTAATTCTGTGTTCCTCGATACGCTTAAGGCGATGGGAAAACTAGAGCTGGTTTCTTTCATCTCAAAATTACCTGTTCCGATTGCAATATTTGACCATGAGTCAACGGTACTCGGTGTAAATCAATTATTCGCCGATATTTATGAAAGCGATGCATTGTATATGCTGGGTAAAAAGCTGAATGAATTTTCTACTGTTGTTTTTGCGCTTTATACAGATGCAGCTGATAAATTTAATAAAGAGCCTTATTTAGACCATATTGAAAATGAATTTTATTCTAAAGGACATTTTTATATTCTGAATTTTAGAGTATTAAGAAAGGATGATAGGGTAATTGAGTCCATTATTATTGTGTGTGCTGACGTAACGCGTTTAAAGCGACGTGAGCGTGTATTAATTCAAAATAATAAGAAATTGCACGATTCTTTATACATTGATCAAACCACGGGTCTTAAAAATAAAATTGCACTAGAGGAATATTTGTCGGAGCACTTTATTGGGGGTAATCGAGAACGCTTTTCCTTTGTTAAAATTGATATTGAAGACTTCAAAAAATTTAATCGTTTGAACAGTTATAGCATTGGTGATGAAATTTTAAATCAGTTGGGTAAGTTGTTTTCTGAAGAGATTGATCAAGACAATGCACAATTGTATCGACTGAATTCAGCCAGTTTTATTATTGTTCTTGAGCAATCAACGCCTTGGAAAGTACTGACTGTTGCAGAGCGTTTAAGACAAAAAATTGACAAAGAACAAATACGCTTTGATGAAAATAGTGATGAAATTCTTGGCATAACAATCGGGATCTATCACCCACGTGTGAACGATAATTATGCAGAGATCGATATTATGCATCAGTTAGAGATCGCAGTGAATCAAGCCAAAGAACAGGGTAAAAATGCAATCTTTGTATTAAAGTAGCCTTTATAGTAATGCAAGATAAGATTAATGTTCTCAACCCATCCAAAAGAGCTTTCTTATATAATTCAGTACTTGAGAAGAGTAAGTGAGTCTAAGGCAGAATCCATGTAGAATAGGCTTCATTAATTGACATGAAGTCTTTCAAGACTGCTCTAAGTGAGTTCGAGGCAACAGTGACATCTATACCTAACGTGAATACTGATATTTTAAAGCAAGCTCAACAACAGATTCAGAAAGACTTAGTCACAGCCTTAGACGCATTTTCAATGCCAGAACCGTTGAAAAGTGCAGTTCATCATGCAGTGATGTTAGGCGGGAAAAGAGTTCGTCCAGCCTTATGCTACGCCACTGCTCAATTAAAACCGAACAATCCAAATTTTGCTGCTGTTCGTCGTGCTGCTGTTGCAGTCGAACTGATTCATTGCTATTCGCTGGCACATGATGATTTACCCTGTATGGACAATGACTTACTACGTCGTGGTCAGCCGACTTGTCATGTCAGTTATGGTGAAGATACTGCATTATTGGCAGGCGATATTTTGCAATCGATGGCTTTTGAAGTCCTAGGCAGTCGCTTGTTTGATACACAGCAGAGTGTTGATGCTCAGATTGTATTGAAGCAAATGCAAATTTTGGCAACCTCAAGTTCAAAAATGGTGTGCGGGCAAGTTTTAGATATTCAGTCTGAAGGTAAATCTGTTGACCAAGAAACACTTGAAAATATTCACCGTAATAAAACTGGGGCATTGATCCAAGCTGCGATCATGATGTCGGCTGTGACGGTATTTGAAGGTGTTGATCCTGCGATTCCACAACTACGTAAATTTGGTCAAGCGGTTGGTTTAGCATTTCAGGTTCAGGACGATATTTTAGATGTGATCTCTGATACAGAAACCTTAGGCAAAACAGCAGGTAAGGATGAGCAGGTTGAAAAATCGACTTATCCTGCTCTGATGGGGTTAGATCAAGCCAAACAATATGCACAACAACTTCATGATCAAGCCTTTGCTGCATTGGCTTACTTTGCTGGAGACGCTCAACAACTTGAGCAGATTTCTCAGTTCTTGTTGTCGCGTAAATACTAATCTGATTTTTCCAATTGGATTGTCATAAAAAAGAGGATCATTCGATCCTCTTTTTTAATGTTTATTTCAATCGAATACACTCCGTATTCATTTGAAATTCATCTAAAGTTACTTGGTTGCTTCCTTATAAAGACGATCAGCCTCATCAAAACGTGCTGTGATTTGAGTTGAAGGGGCTTTACCCATCAAGCTCACAACAATGATCGTGATTAACGAGCAGATAAAGCCAGGAATGATTTCGTAAACACCCGTATCGCCCCAAACATTTTTCCAAACGATGACCATCACTGCACCCACAATCATGCCGTATAAAGCACCGGTAAATGTCATGCGTTTCCAGAATAATGAAAGAATGATCAGTGGGCCAAAGGCAGCACCAAAACCAGCCCAGGCATATGCAACTAAGCCAAGCACTTTTGATTCAGGGTTTGATGCAAGTGCAATGGCAAGTAGTGCAATCAAAAGCACCATCAAGCGACCAATCCAAACCAATTCTTTTTGAGACGCATTTTTACGAATAAATGATTTATAGAAATCTTCCGTTAAGGTACTTGAACAGACTAAAAGCTGACAACTAAGCGTACTCATTACCGCTGCTAAAATTGCGGCAAGAACAATACCTGCAATCCATGGATTGAATAGAATCTTCGTTAATTCCATAAAGACTGTTTCAGGATTGGCATTCACAACAGCTGCCAAGTGCGGATTTTGCTCAAAGAATGCAATCCCGAAGAAGCCCGCAGCTACAGCACCACCTAAACACAGAATCATCCACGTCATACCAATACGGCGTGCATTTGGAATGGATTTAACTGAATCAGCAGCCATGAAGCGTACAAGAATATGTGGCTGACCAAAATAGCCTAAACCCCATGCCAATAGCGAAAGGATCGCGACAGTACTGAGATCACCCATCACATTCATGGCTTGAGGACGTGCTGCTTCTAAAGCAAACGTCACTTGCGCCATATCAGAGAAACTGAAAATGGTCACGATTGGTGTGAGCAGTAATGCAAAAATCATCAGTCCCGCTTGGATGGTATCTGTCCAAGATACTGCTAAGAAACCACCAATAAAGACATAGCTGATGGTTGCAATAGCGCTGATCCAAAGGGCAGTGCTATAGGACATATCGAACATGCTTTCAAACAGTCGAGCGCCTGCCACCATGCCTGAAGCGCAGTAGATTGCGAAGAAAATTAAAATCACAAGTGCAGAAACGATACGAAGGACTTTCTTTTGATCATCAAAGCGATTGGAAAAGTAGTCTGGTAGTGTGAGCGCATTATTTTGAACTTCGGTATGAACCCGTAGGCGTCCAGCGACCAACAGCCAGTTTAGCCAAGCACCAATAATCAAACCGATCGCAATCCACATTTCAGAAAGACCAGATAAATAAATTGCACCCGGTAAGCCCATTAGTAACCAACCACTCATATCTGAAGCACCAGCAGAAAGTGCTGTCACGAAACTGCCTAAACGGCGCCCGCCTAAGATATAGTCTGAAAAATTCGTGGTTGCACGATAGGCAATCAGACCGATCACAACCATGGCGACGATATAAAATAGAAATGTTATTAGAGTAGGATTTAGGGCGCTCATACGATATCCATATTAGGGAGGAGTATAGATTGAAAGTACAAATCTAAAACGAAGGCGAAATTTAAACATAAAATGAAGAAAAATGCTGATAATTTCAGAGACTTGATCAGTACACATGCTCATCTAAGAAATAAAAAAGGCAGCGAATACGCTACCTTCTTATTGTGCTCATTTTAATAATTGAAGAATTAGTTATTTCGACCCATCACACCACGAATGGTATTCATGATGTCCGCAGGCAAGACCACAGTTTTGGCATTATTTGATTTGGCCATATCTTGCATGGCTTTGACATATTGCTCCCCTAAAAGATAAGCAACGGGGATTTCTTTATCGCCCACGGCATTGGTTACCATGTTAATGGCTTTTTCAGAAGCTTCAGCTAGCACAACCTGAGCTTCAGCATCACGACGAGATGCTTCTAAGCGACCTTCAGCTTCTAAAATAGCGGCTTGTTTTTCACCGTCAGCACGCGTTACTGTTGCACGACGCTGACGTTCAGCTGCTGCTTGCGCTTCCATCGCAGATTGCATGGTCGCAGAAGGTTGAATATCTTGAATTTCAACTGTTTTCAGGGTAATCCCCCAGTCAGAAATATCATCAGAAATGGCTGCTTTCAATTTTGCCTTAATGTGATCACGAGATGACAGCGCATCATCCAAATCCATCTCACCAACAATTGAACGCAATGAGGTTTGTACTAAGTTTTGGATTGCCCAAGTATAGTTTTCAATTCCATATACTGCTTTTGCGGGAGCCGCAATATTGATGTAGGCAACAGCATTCATGAGTAATACGGCATTATCTCTAGTAATCACTTCTTGAGAAGGAATGTCTAAAACGATATCTTTTGTTGTCACCTTATAGGCAACATCATCGATATAAGGAATGATAAAGTTTAGTCCTGGACTTAGAACACGTTGAAATTTCCCCCAACGTTGTACAATCCAGTTATACCCTTGAGGGACAATACGTACGCCCTTAAATATAGTGAAAACTATAAATGCGACAAAAACAAAACCGATAACTGAACCAGACATAACCATCCCTCTTATGAAGCTATTTTAATTTATAAGGTTGAAACTTTTGATGAATATGGTCGAACCACCAATTGATTCCCTGAAATATCAGTGACAATAACTCGATCACCTACTTGTACAGGAACAACAGCATGGCAATCCCATTCATCTGTGCCTATCACTGGGGTAGAAAAGCGAACTTTAATTTGATTTTGTTCTAAACTGGCTTGAATAACCATACCTGTTTGGCCAATGGCGGCCTCACGTCTTTGATCTACTTTGGTTCTATCAACTAGCAATGGTTTGATATATTTAAACCAGAGCACTGTACATGCTGTCGATAAAAGCCCCCATAAGATCAATTGAATTTCAAAACTCATGGATGGGAAAAACCACAATAAAATAGTGACTACGAGTGCTGCGATCCCAAACCATAATGCGGCAAATGCTGGAATAAATAATTCAGAAATAATAAGAACAATACCCAATACAAACCAATGCCACGGTTCAAAAATAAAATTCATAAATCAACCCTTATGTTTATCGTTGATATAGATGATTCATATCTTGAACAATGTAACAGAGTTAACCAATACTGAACATAAAAAAAGCAAATTCGGTCATATACCTACCCAATTTGCTTTTCTGTTTTTGAATGAAATTTTAAATGCGAAAGAACATTTAGAAATTGAAATGTTAGATACGTGGACGCGGTGCAGGTTTAAAGGCAGCAGGTGATTTCTTGAAATTAGCAATAGCAGCATCAATCGATTTAATTTTTAGTTGTGCTGATTTTTCACCTTCAAGAATGGCTTGATTGCTTGCTTTTAAATCGAGCGCACCCAAATTTCCAACTTGGGGTTGAATCACGATATTGGCTTGATTTAATTCACTATTAATACTTTGCTGTCCCATGATGTTGATGGTCTGATCAAGAAGACCAAACATACTGAGTGGTTTACCACTCACGGGACGCGCTGAAATATCAACGGCAATTACGATATCAGCACCCATATCTTTTGCTGTTTGCACAGGAATCGGGCTCACTAATCCGCCATCGACATATTTCGTTCCACCGATCGTTGCAGGAACAAAAACATTGGGAATGCTACATGAAGCTCGAACAGCCTGACCCGCATTACCTTTAATGAAGTCTGCACGCTTGCCATTGTCCAGTCGCGTTGCAACTGCAGCGAATCGAATAGGAAATTGTTCAATCGGTTTATTGGCAATTTGCTTATTGACGTAATCTTGAAGTTTTTGACCCAGTACCACACCTTGACGATTCAAAGTTAAGTCACGGATATCCGATTCTTTTAAACTGAAAGCAATTTGTTGGAGTTGAAATGGCGTTTTACCACTGGCATAGATACTGCCTACGAAACTTCCTGCACTGGTTCCAGTCACAATCTTCGGTTTAATACCATGTGATTCTAGAACCTTAATCACACCAATGTGGGCAAAACCTTTGGCACCACCGCCCCCTAATGCCAGTGCGATCACAGGTTCGCGAGCTTGAAGTGGTGTAGTCGGTGTAGATGTTTTGGTGTTTTTGTCACAACCACTCAGTGCCAATGTAATCAGGCTCATGAATGCGGTATATCTTAAAATTGATTTTTTCATGGATTGGCTGTTGCTAAATAAAGTTTAAAGAACACACGTTCATCACCAAGTCTTTCATCGCAGTATCATTTCAAGAGCATTCTAGTTTCTTTGTTTCATATTCATACAATGGAGAGAAGCAAGAGTTTGGCCGTGCAAGGTGATCTAAAAGTGGGTGAAATTTTGCTGAATATATGAACAGATTGTGGGTCAGTTTTCTAGCGTCATTCTGTCATCTTTACAAAAATATTCAGTCAAATATTATTCACTGACTTCAATTAATTTTTATTATTTTAGACTCGGAATGATTATAGAAGTATCAACGATCCTTATCTAAAAGAGCTTTCAATGGTTTGGCCAAGCGTTGCCTATTTTTCGGTGAAAATTGACCTTGATAGGTGTTTAAAATTTGCTCTAAATTTGCTTCGTAATCACCTGTAGGTTCTAAAACACCGATACAGCGAATAACTTTGTGATCATAGTCAAATGCAAACATGACAATCGGGATCTGTGCACCAAGGGCAATATGATAAAAACCACTGCGAATGTGTTCGGCACTTTTACGGGTGCCTTCAGGTGCTAGGGCTACCCAAATTTTATCTTCTTGATGGATTTTATTGATAATCTGTTGGGTTAAACCATGAGGTGAATCGCGTTGAACAGGAATGACACCCATCCATTTAAACAAACCTTTGAGTGGTGTCTTGAATAGCGTGTCCTTACCGAAGACAGTCACCTTAATGCCTACACCGAGCATGGCTAAAAAGGCATATAAGCCATCATAATTTGACGTATGTGGGGAAATGATGGCAACCGCTTTGGCTAAATTAGGAAATTCACCTTCGAATCGCCAACCTTGAGCGAGATAAAGTTGTTTAAATATTTGGCGGCTCAGTTTAGAGCCACGATGCGGTGCTTGTTCAGGCAAGTGCGGAAATTTTTTATTCATTATTCAGATATTCTTCACCATTAAAGCCATTTTCTCAATATTAATACTTTGGTACATTGGCTAAATAAAACGAATCCATTTTTGTATCACGATCGCTCGCTGTATGGAAGCGTTCTTGCTTAGGTCAAAACTATAATGATGCTTAAAATGCCTCAGCTTTATCTTCTTTTATTTTCATTATATTGGGCACAAGGTTTGCCCGTGGGGTTTATGACGCATGCATTGCCTGTGATCTTGAGGGCACAAGGTGTTTCACTGACGCATATCGGGGGCTTTGGGTTACTCATGGCACCGTGGGCAATTAAAGTCTTGTGGGCGCCATGGGTGGATAAATTTGGCTCAATAAGCTTTGGACACTATCGTTCGTGGATTATTCCCACTCAGGTTCTCACGATTAGCATTTTAATTACGCTTTCCTTTATTCCAATTGAATCGTTAAATCATCCAACTTATTTATTGGCTTTTTTTATTACCTTATTACTGATGAATACTGTGGGTGCAACTCAAGATATTGCCACCGATGGATTGGCAGTGAGTGTCTTAAAAGGTGAACAACAACCTATTGGAAATATGTTCCAAGTGATTGGTTCAAGACTTGGCTTTATTGTTGGCGGTGGAGCGATCCTTTGGGCGCTGGATTGGCTGAATTGGCAAAGTACTTTTTTAATTTTAGCTGTGATTGTTTTGTTTAATACATTGCCTATTTTGTTCTACCGTGAGCCGAAACATCAACGAAATCATATTGGATTATCTAGTGATGCGAACACAGTCTATAGAGAAGCAGGAAATATTGATTCTGATCCTCTTCAACAGAATATCACTGACACGGGTCAGCAAACTTTTTCCTCAAAAATAAAAGATTACCTCCGTTATTTTCTAAGTACCAAAGTCATGTTGGCATGGTTTGCGGTATTGTGCTGTATCAAGATCACTGATGGCTTATCTGGCCCGATTATTAAACCGTTATTGGTTGATCTCGGTTTAAGTCTGACTCAAATTGGTATCTACATTACGATGCTTGGGGCATTTGCAGCACTATTGGGAGCGGGCGTCGCAAGTTTATGTCTACATGTGATGCGTCGTGAAAAAGCATTAATCTTATTTTCAGTTTTAAAGCTCGTGAGTTTGGCTGGCTTTGCTTGGTTGGCAACGTTGCATACGCAGCAGACTCAGATTCAGCCGTGGATGATTTATCTGATCAATGCTTTAGAAGATATGCTTTCATCCATGTTATTGGTGATTATTTTGACTTTGGTCATGCAATATAGTCGGAAAGAACATGCGGGAACGGATTTTACCTTCCAAGTGTCGCTCATGGCGATGGTCGCAGGAGCGCTATACACCTTAAGTGGACTCGCAGGGGATTGGTTGGGCTATCAAAACTACTTAATCAGTATTACTTTGATTGGAATCTTGATGTTGATGCCGATTCTTTACTGGTCGAAATTGGTGAAAGCAGAGTTGCATTAAGCTGAACATATTTAGGTGGAAATTAGAATTAGAAATAATAAATTGGAATTTGCTAACCAGTGCATGACTGCTAACTTGGAACACTGAGCAAGTTAACAAGGGGTGATAAGGGATGGCATGTATTTAAATAAAAATTATTGCAATGGTAGATACTTCAATGGAGCGTCGTGAATAATGAGTATAAAGGCTGTTTTTTTTGATCTAGACAATACACTGACTCATCGCGATTTAAGTGTGCAAGCCTACAGCCAATTGTTAATCAATGAATTTCGTTCAGATCTGGTGCGCGCTGATCAAGCTGAACTGGATCAAAGTATTGAAATTATTCGTCGCATTGACAACGGTGGTTATCCCAAAAAAGAAGATTTAACGCATCCCAGTATTGCAGGGTCGGTTGCACATGCATTGATTGAAGCATTACCATGGCACAATCCACCTAAACTGGAGTATTTGACCGAATTTTGGTTCGAACAATTTGGACGGTCAGCTGTTGCAATGCCCGGTGCAGAAGTTTTATTACAACAGCTAAAAAAACAAAATTATAAACTCGCCGTGATCTCAAATGGTGGGCATGCAACACGGTTAAACATACTACAAGGTTTGGACTTCCTAGATTATTTTGACGAAATATTGAGTTCAGAATCAGTCGGTATCTCGAAACCCAATGCTGAGATTTTTCTGCGTAGTTGCCAAAAGCTTCTGGTCAATCCAAAGCAAAGCTTGTATGTCGGTGATCATCCAATCAATGACTATGTCGGTGCGACTTCAGCAGGTCTAAATGCGCTATTGCTTGAGGGTTTTCATCCAATTTCAGATAAGAATTTAGTGAGATCTAAGAATATGATTCGGCATCTTGATGAAGTTGTGCATTATTTGGCTTAAACCAATACTTATTTATACTATGCAAATTTTATATCAAATCTGATAAAAGCCCTGTGTGAATCAGGGCTTTAACGCGGTGTGAATTGGTTTTTATCATTATAATGTTTACGATCTTTTAAAAGATCGCTTCATCAGAATTTGCTGAGATTTTATGTACAGAAATATCTGCACCTAAATATTCTTGTTCTTGGCTTAAACGAATCCCCATGGTTGCTTTAAGTGCGCCGTATACGAGAAATCCACCCATTAAAGCTAGGACAATGGCGAGGCCCGTTCCAATCAATTGAGAAATGAGAGATACGCCGCCTAATCCACCCAACCATTGCTGACCGAATAAACCGACAGCAATCCCACCAAAAGCACCACAAATACCATGAAGAGGCCATACCCCCAAAACATCATCCACTTTGAGTTTGTTTTGTGTATAGGTAAAGAATTTAACAAAGATCAAACCTGCGATTGAACCAATCACAAAAGCACCGAGTGGATGCACGATATCTGAACCTGCGCAAATCGCAACCAGACCTGCCAATGGGCCATTGTGTAAGAAGCCCGGATCTTCTTTACCAAAGAAATTAGCAGCAATTGTTCCACCCACCATTGCCATTAATGAATTCATGGCAACCAAACCTGAAATGGCATCGAGACGTTGTGCGCTCATGACGTTAAAGCCGAACCATCCCACGATCAAAATCCAAGAACCTAAAGCTAAAAATGGAATTGAAGAAGGGGGGTGTGCACTGACTCTGCCATCTTTTTTGTAACGTCCATAACGAGGACCGAGTAAAAGGACAGCAGCTAAAGCAATCCAGCCGCCCATGGCATGGACCACGACCGATCCTGCGAAGTCATGAAAACTCGCACCAAATGAGTTTTCTAACCACTTTTGAAGTCCGAAATTACCATTCCAAACCATGCCTTCAAAAAATGGATAGATGAGTGCCACTAAGAATAATGTTGCTATGGCTTGGGATCGCATCTTTGCTCTTTCTGCAATGCCTCCAGAAATAATCGCTGGAATTGCAGCCGCAAAGGTCAATAAAAAGAAACAACGCATGAGGTTGTAACCCTGCTCATCGGCGAGAACAGTACTACTGTGAAAGAAATGCTCGCCGTAGGAAATGTAATAACCAATAAAAAAGTAAGCAACCGCTGAAATTGAAAAATCAGTCAAAATTTTACTCAAGGCATTCACTTGGTTCTTATGACGTACAGTACCTAGTTCTAAAAAGGCGAAACCTGCGTGCATAGCCAAAACAAGAATTGCACCTAAAAGGAGAAAGAGTAGATCAGTGTTTTGCATAGTGATTTCTTATGGTGCTTAACTTTTAATTTTGAGCAGTATAGCAACTGATTTTGTGGCGCAAAGCCTTTTTCATGAGGGAAATATTGATCAAGACACTCATAAAACAATGAAGACTCGATATAACGCAGAGGATTGCACTTTTATAGTGTATACGCACTAATAAGGTGCAATATAATAACAAGTATTAAAATACAAGATATTGATTTTTAGATATAAATTTAAATTCTGATCACAGCTGAAATTTAATGATTATGGAAATTGAAAACATTATATTTTGTAATGCTCATAAAGTTTGTCGTCATCGTGAGTCATCATCAGAGAAGTTGTAGTTCAATAAGTCAACATAGATGGATAACTCAAAGGGATACATTGATTCAGGCACACATAGAGCTTTTTATTCAGCTGTTATCATCTAAGGAAATAAAATCAAGTTTGATCATCAGAGCGATTCAAAATATTCAGTCTGAGTTGAACTATGACTAAATTTATAGGTTCTTTTATCAACTCATTTTCAATCATTCAATATAGAAATATGTTCGCAATCATCTCAGTACTTTAAAGGTCTGTACTTTAAAGGATAATAGAATGGTATTTAGCACGTCTTGCCTTTAAACTCTTGGCGGACTTTCATAAATTTTGAACCCTCCCAACGAAATACATTGTGGCATTTGGATGGATTCGTCACCACCATTTCAGGCCAACCATGACGACCGATCGATTTGAGAAATTGTGGTTCACCTGGACTATTAAAGATTCGTGTCCATTTCCCATTTTTTTGAGTCGTTAATAAATAGAAACCAACGCCAGTAGATGCATAGCATTCTGTTCCACCATCACGCACGATTGCATCTAATCTACCATCGCCATTGATGTCTTTGATGACAGGAATATGACCTATGCTACATTTTCCACGCCAAAAACCATTGGTATTTTTAAAACCTGCAGCAGTGAAAATATCACTTTTTTGATCTGTTTTTGTTTGAGCAAAAGTTGTATTTGGGAACAGTAATGCACTAATCACACAGCTACATAACAATGTTTTTTGGCTCAAGGTTTTTTGTAGAAGTTTCAATGTGGCTTTAGGGCTTAAAAAATTAAGAATTTTAGAAAATTGACTATCCATAGCAATCCAAATTAATTTTTATTTTATTGATGTATTTCACATTTTATAAGAAAAGCGATCTAGATCAAGTAAAAAGAATAGTGTTTTTGTTATACCAAGTCTTGAGCGAGATTGACTCAGTGGAAATTTAAACTATGAAAATGAAAGCGTTGAGGGATTTATTTTGAATAAAGGATAAATTCAGATTTCTTTTGCAAAGCAGGGGGAATGGGGCGTAAAGTGTGCAGAACTCCAAATATCCATTGATTCGCAATTGATCAGCATTTCACTTTGCATGCTGAGTTGAAAACTGGTCAATGTTCAACGAGCTTCATCGTATGTACAGTATTTTACTTTCTCTATTTCCACTGATTGCTTTCATTATTGTGGGTTTTGTTCTTAAACGAACAGCTTATTTAAATGACGGTTTTTGGTCAGGAACAGAGAAGTTAAATTACTATATTCTATTTCCAGCGATGTTGTTCGGAAATTTAGCCACTGCACAAATTGATTTGTCGATGGTCAACACCATTTTGATTATTTTGGCGGTCATATTCGGTTTGAGCTGTGCAGTGTTGTACTTGTTAAAAAAAATACTAAACATTCATCCATCAAGGTTTGGTGTATTTACTCAAAGTAATGTGCGTTTTAATACTTATATCGGTTTGGCCATCGTTGCATCGTTATTTCCAGTAGAAGGCATGACGATTTTTGCGATTTTATTGGCAATTAGTATTCCGATCGTCAATATTATTTCGGTACTGTCACTCACTGAACAAGATTGTATGGATTTTAAAACCATCATTCAGTCTTTGCTTAAAAATCCTTTGATTATGGGCTGTATCGTCGGCATCTTGTTTAATCTTTCAGGATTGAGTTTATGGGATGGACTCAACCATTTTATTAAACAATTGGCTGCGTGTAGTTTGCCATTAGGATTAATGTGTGTGGGTGCTGCCTTACAATTTATGGCACTTAAAAAAGATTTATTTCCACTGATCATCAACACAGTTTCAAGACTAATGATCATGCCTCTATTGGCTTTTTTCGTGTGTAGATGGTTGGGCTTTTCAAATTTAGAAATACAGATTTTTGTGCTTTATTTCGCGCTTCCTACGGCTTCTGCGTCGTATATCCTCACTAAAGTTTTAGGTGGTGATAGTCAATTGATGGCAGGGGTGATCAGTTTACAAATCATCTGTGCCGCGATTACTTTACCGATCGTACTGAACTTGGTCATGTAAACATGAATGAATGGTTAAATATAGAGTCTGCAGATAACATTGCTTCAAATTTTAAACCTGAATTAAATTCAGAATTATGCGAAAATAGTGTTTTGTATATTTGTCCAAGGACTCCCATGACTGATCACGCTCCTGAATCTTTAAGCGATATCGAAATTTTAGACATTTTACAGTCCATGAAAGACGATGAGCTCGATGTTGAAGCACAAGAGATGATTCGAAATGGTGGTAAAGCTGGCCGTCAAGAAGCGCATAAACAAGCTTTAGTGGCATTGAATGCATCATTTGAAGCAAAATTTGTTGAAGCAGTGACTTTAGCTTTGGGCTTAAATGAAGGTCAGGCGAAGAAAATTCGTTATAAGAAAGATCGTGTACGTATTTTAAAAGTACGTGGCATTGATTATCTTGCGATTGATGGTGCTGAAACTGCACAAGTATTGTCACAAATTTCACAAGCGATTCAACGTGAAGATGCAATTGTGACCAAAGATTTGCATAACATTTTTCCATTTTGGAAGGAAGGCTGGCCGATGGTTCAGTTCGATAATGCATACAATATTTTGGTTGAAGATATTTCAATTCACTATCAAGCAACCCTTGATAAATTATTAGCGCTTTATGGTCGTTAAGTGCTAATGGTATTGATCAATTCAGAATGAATAGATCTAAAGATTTTAGAAACCGATTTATGCTGAATGCTAAATCGGTTTTTTTAGCTTCAGCTCTAATACAAGGAATGAGTTCTAATAGAAAGAATAGAGCTTATACCTAAATTGTTGAACAATTTTAAAGTCGGAGGAAGAAGAATTCTGATATTATTTAGAAATACTTAAAAATAAGAGATAACAACAATGATGGGTTTATCGATTGGTCATATTGTACTTTTTGCGATTATCATCTTGGTGATTTTTGGAACTGCAAAACTTAAAAATTTTGGTAAAGATGTCGGTGGTGCAGTCAAAGACTTTAAAGATGCAGTCCGAGATGATAAAAAAGATAAGAATTCTCAATAGTTTAACTTCTTTTTATTGATATGTTGCTTGAGCCATGTTTGACGTTGGATTCGGAGAATTATTCTTCCTTGGGGTGATCATTATTATCGTACTCGGACCAGAGCGCTTACCGGATGCGATTCGTTTTGCAATAAAGATAATTAAAAAAATTAGTCAAATTAAATCTGATATAAAACAAAAACTTGATCTTGAGTTAGAGCTACATCAACTACGTGATGAATTAAAAGATGAGCTTAAAAATGTTAAGCAGCTTGAATCTCAAATGCAGGGATATTTATCGAATCTAGAAAACAACGTTGAAAGCCAAATTCAACAAGAGCTTGATCAAAATACAAAAAAATATTACCCAATTCAGTCTTTTACAGTACCTACACCCTTTAAAACACAGTTTGTAATGAGCCATCTCATGCAATGGTCATGTTTAGATTTACACACCATTGGAGTCCGATATGTCTGAATTTCAGACACCTGAAACCTCAGCCTCATCCACGCAACAAAAATCAGGGCAGTTCGGCGTTTACTTTGCTGAATTAAGGCGTAATTTGATTCATGTCCTCATTGCTTTTGCATTGATCTTTATTGCTTTAGTGCCTTTTGCAAATACGATTTACAACCTTATCGCAACACCGTTACAAGCTAAACTTCCTGCAAATGCACATATGATCGCGACAGATATCACCAGTACATTTGTTGCACCGATAAAATTGGTTTTCTTTGTCACCCTGATGCTGTTGTTCCCTTTTATTTTTTATAAAATCTATGTCTTCCTGAAAAATGCCCTCTACGTAAAAGAAAAGAAAATATTTTTCTTTTTCTTCCCCACCAGCATCTTGTTATTTTATTTAGGGATTGCTTTAGGGTATTTCATTATTCTGCCTGCTGTACTTGGATTTTTTATGGGAATATCTCCTGAAAGCGTCACTCCAATGACAGATATTCAACAATATCTACTGTTTTGCATTAAGTTCTTTTTTATTTTGGGACTCATTTTTCAAGTGCCTTTGTTGATTATGGTGATGGTTTATTTTGGCATAGTGAAAATTTCAACAATCAAGAAAAATAGACCTTATATTTTCATATTTTGTTTTTTTATAGCGATGTTTGTCACTCCTCCTGACATTCTATCCATGGCGATTGGTGGTTTGATGATCTACTTTCTCTTTGAGTTGGGTTTATTGTGTGCTCATTTTTTGAAACGAACTACATATGAAAAATAATGTGATTTATTTCACAAAATAATAATTTATTGTCAGACATATATTATTTTATTTAAACAATAGTTCTGTATATTTAGAAATACTTAACAATAGTTAAGTGACACAATAAACAATTCTTAATCATTGAGGGTTAAATCATGAGTTTAGTTGAACTTAAGCAAGAAGAAATCGAAGAAGTTTCTGGTGCAGGAACACTTTTAGGTGATTCACTAATTAATGGTGTGAATTTATTTAACCAAACGTTAAATTCAAAACTTATTTCATCAGTAGGTGTTGTATTTAGTGCTGTGGGTTTAGGGCTAGTTCACCAAGTTGCCGATTCTACAGGTTTAGCTGCATCTAAAGCATTAGTCGGTTTAGGTCATGCATTAGGTGGTGATGTTGCAGAAACACCGAACCACTACGAAAAAGAAAAAGGTGAAGGTCAATATCAGCTTTTACCGACCTTAAATGGCGTTAAAGCGTGGCTTTCATAAGTCTTAAATAAGATGTAAAAAAAGCAGATTAGTGATTTTTTGCTAATCTGCTTTTTAGTAACTAAGAATAAAAACTGAAATTCATGGTAGCTAGAAGAATGCAAAATTCATCAGAAAAAATTGATAATGATAAACGCGACTTTTTAAAAACAATGGGTGGTTTAGCAGCAGTTGGTGCAGTATCTGCTTGGTTGCCAACGCAAAAAGCTGAGGCATGGTTTTTTCCGTTACAAGACAGACTCGTAAATTTCCCTTCAGATATTTCTGTATTTAAACAGTTATATGAAAATTGGTCAGGTGAGTCCCGTTATGAAAATGCATGGACTGCATCACCTCGAAATCAACAACAGGTATTAAGTGCTATTAACTGGGCATATCAAAATGGTTATAAAGTTAGAGCAAAAGGCATGTCGCATAACTGGTCGCCTTTACTTTTAGATGACCAAGATAAAATAACAAAAATACTGCTTATCGATATGCCAACGCATATCAATAAAGTCACTATTGATTCAAATGGTGTCGTTACAGCAGATGCTGGTATTCAGATGGAAGCATTGCTGACGCAAATGGAATATCGTAATCGTGGATTCTTAGCGATCCCTGCACCAGGAGATTTGACGCTCGGTGGTGTGTTAGCGATTGATGGTCATGGTACAGGTGTACCTGCAATTGGTGAGAAGAAATTAGTCGGTCAAACCTATGGCTCGATCAGTAACTTAGTGGTATCAATTACTGCTGCGGTATTCGATGCCAGTCAAGGTAAATATGTTGCAAAGACTTTCCAACGTAATGACCCAGATATTCGAGCTTTCTTGGTCCATATTGGACGTGCATTCATTTTATCTGCTCAGTTACAAACCTCTGCAAATCAAAATTTGCGTTGTGAAAGTATTACCAATATTCACTATCAGGAATTGTTTGCACAAGATAAAAATGCTGGCCGAACATTCTCTTATTTCTTAGATCAATCAGGACGTGTAGAGACGATTTGGTTTCCATTTACAGATTATCCTTGGTTAAAAGTGTGGACGGTCACTCCTCAACGTCCATTAACTGCACGTTTAACCTATAAGCCTTTTAACTATTGGTTTTCGGACAATTTAATTAAACCCCTTACCGATTTGATTCATAAAATTGTGGTCAATAAAAGTGCTTATCTGACGCCAACCTTTGGTAAAACACAGTATGAAATTTCAAAATTGGGTCTAAATGGAACGCCTTTATCAGGAGTTACCACGATTTTGACAGGTGGATTGGCATCTACACAAACCTATGACTTATGGGGAACATCTAAAAACGTATTGATGTATGTAAAGCCCACTACATTACGCGTGACAGCCAATGGTTATGCCGTGATTACCAGTCGTGCCAATGTTCAGAAAGTGATTGCTGATTTTTGTGATTATTATTTAGTAAAGATGAAGCAGTATCAGAGCTTAGGGCGTTTCCCAATGAATGGTCCTGTAGAAATTCGTGTCACTGGCTTAGATCATCCAGAAGATTCGATTATTCAAGGGGCGGAAACGGCTGCCTTGTCAGCAATTAAGCCTTGTCCTGATCATCCTGAGTGGGATTGTGCAGTTTGGTTTGATATTTTGACTTTGCCAGGCACACCATTTTCACCGCAATTTTATACTGAGGTTGAAGAGTGGATGTCTCAGCGTTACCAAGGGGATTCTTTGATGCGTCCAGAATGGTCGAAAGGTTGGGGCTATACCAATCAAAAAGCGTGGGACAGTACCAACTATATTGATTATGAAATTCCACGTGTACATGCTCAAGGGCAACCAGAATCTTTAAGTATTCGGTCTTCAAGTCAAATTTTGAAGCAATATGATCCTCATGGAGTGTTCACAGCACCGCTGTCTACTCGTGTTTTAAAATAAGCTGTCTTTGAGACTCTAAGTACTTCATAAATGTATTGTGAAGTACTTTTTTATTTTTCTATGGTTTTATTAGACAAATTAAATAATTTTGTCTTTAATAAGGCAAATTTTACACTCGGTGTTTTTTGCTAAAGTAGCAGATGTAGAACGAAGTCAGCATTAACCACATTATTTTTACAAATGATAAATAACAGCACTTAAAAATTAAATATAAATCCTTATGACAAAAAAACTGTTTAGAGACAAAGCCATTGATGCTCAGAAATCAAAATGGATTGGAGAGGTTATTTTAATTCGTCCTTTTTCATTTACGGTGCTGACGATTTGTGTCGTTATTTTTACCCTGATGCTTTTAAGCTTTATTTTTTTAGGTAGCTATACCAAACGCACTAGTGTAAAGGGCTTACTGATCCCAAATACAGGTTTGATTCGTGTTCATAGTTCCGAGGGTGGAACAGTGAGTGAAAAGTTCGTTAAAGATGGTCAACGTGTTGAGAAAGGTGCACCGTTACTTTCTTTAAAAATGACGCGTTATAGCAGTTCTGGAAATTATAATGAATCTGTCGAACAGCAAATCCAACTGAAAAAGCAAAGTTTAGACACCGAGAAAAATAAACTCAGAGAGTTGCATTTAAATAATGCACAACAAATTGAGGCGGAAGTGCAATCGCTTCATTTGGATTTAAATAAGTTAGATGGCTTAATTTCAGAGCAACGTAAGCGCTTGTCTCTCGCACAGGAAAATGTGAATCGTTATCGTGATTTAAAGGATAAAGAATATATATCTGTCGAAGAGTTTCAATCGAAACAAGACAACTATATGAGTCAGAAAGTCACTTTACAGAGTTATGAGCGGGAAAAAATCAGTAAACAATCAGAACTCGCCAATAAACAACTCATTCAGAAAAGTCTTGGCTCAAAGCTTGATAATGAATTGAGTATGATCGATCGTCAGATTGCGACTAATCAGCAAGAGTCACTCGACAATAAAGCACGTGACAGTTTGATTTTACAAGCCAATTCGGCAGGGCATATCGCCTCAATTAATGCGGAAGTGGGTCAGTTTATTTCACCGAATATTCCTGTGATGAATATTGTTCCTTCGCCATCTGAATTAGAAGCTCATCTATTTGTACCCAGTGCTGCCATTGGATTTATTCGCATTGGACAACCCGTGAAGTTGCGTTTTCAAGCTTATCCTTATCAAAAGTTTGGTCAAGGTCAGGGAAAAATTACTTCAATCTCAGCAACGACCATGAATCCTCAAGAACTGACCAATTTAGGTGAGTTCGGGCAGGGCGTGTCTTTGAATCACAATGAGCCTGTGTATTTGGTCAAAGTGAAATTGAATCAACAATCGGTTAAAGCGTATGGTGAAAGTAAACCGCTTAAAGTGGGCATGGCTTTCGATGCTGATATTATGCAAGAAACACGTAAATTGTATGAGTGGGTACTTGAGCCTTTATACAGTATTACCGGGAAAATCTAAGAAGAATAACTATGCAATTATTAGACAAAATTTCCCTTGGTTTTGGTCACAAGATCCCGACAATTCTTCAAACAGAAGCAACAGAGTGTGGTTTGGCATGTATTGCCATGATTGCACATTTTTATGGTTATGAATCAGATTTATTGACGTTAAGACGGCGCTTTCCAGTTTCGCAAAAAGGAAGCAATCTTAATCAATTGATCAAGATCAGTAACCAATTAAATATGGTGACTCGACCACTCAAGCTTGATTTAGAAGATCTCAATCAACTGAAAACACCGTGTATTCTGCATTGGGATTTTAACCACTTTGTCGTTTTACAAGAGATAAGTGGCAATAAAGTCACTCTTTTGGATCCTGCATTTGGAAAGAGAATACTCACTTTAGATGAGGTGTCTGAACACTTTACGGGGGTTGCATTAGAGCTTTGGCCAGACACAGAGTTTGAGAAAAAAGAAGAAAAAAATCAGATTCAACTTAAAGGTTTAATTGGGCATGTCCGTGGATTGTGGAAATCTTTAGGGCAAATTCTTATTTTGGCTTTGGCTTTAGAAGTCTTCTCTTTAATCAGTCCTTTTTTTATGCAATGGGTGATTGACCATGTGATTGTCTCAGCAGATCGTGATTTGTTGACCATTTTAGCGATTGGTTTTGGCATGCTGATGTTACTCCAGCAATTTATTGGTTTATTGCGTTCATGGATCATGATGTATATGAGCACGCATTTGAGTGTGCAATGGCAAGCCAATGTTTTTAATCATATGATCAATGTGCCTGTTTCTTATTTTGAACGACGTTCACTGGGCGACATTGTTTCGCGATTTGGCTCGATTGGTAATATTCAAACTACACTGACCAGTACTTTTTTAGCCGCCATACTCGACGGTTTGATGACGGTTTTTACCCTGATTCTAATGTTTGTATATAGTCCTAAGTTGGCATGGATTGCTATTTTTACGATGTCACTTTATGCACTGATTCGATGGATTTGGTATGCACCTTTAAAGCGAGCGACTGAAGCGAATATTATTCATGCTGCTAAGCAAAGTAGTCATTTTATGGAAACGGTTCGTGGTGCAAAGACCATTAAACTATTTCAACGTCAGGATGTACGTCGTTCGACTTGGCTGAACCTCGTAGTCAATCAAGTCAATGCAGGCTTGACGACGCAAAAGCTTGGACTGGGTTTTTCATTGGCCAATGGAATCTTGTTCGGTATCCAAAATATTGTGATTGTCTGGTTGGGTGCAACATTGGTACTCGAAGGTAATTTTACTGTTGGTGTGTTGATGGCATTTATGGCCTATAAAAGTCAATTTGATGGCCGTGTTGCGGGTTTGATTGATAAATTTATTGAAGTGAAGATGCTTCAGATCGATGTGGAACGTCTTTCTGATATTGTCTTGACCGAGCAAGAAAAACTATATGGTGATGTTGAAATTAGCAATGTCGATCAGGCCGAAAATGCAATAGAAGTGGACAATCTTCATTTTAAATATTCAGAAAATGATCCCTATGTACTTAAGGGAATCAGTTTTAAAATTCCTCAAAATCAGTCTGTCGCCATTGTTGGTGCAACAGGCTGTGGTAAGACGACACTTTTGCATGTTCTATTGGGGGTTTTTAAACAAACGGAAGGTGAAATTCGTGTCATGGGGCGTGATCTTGAGCAATTAGGTTTAAATGCCGTCCGTGACCATGTGGCGACGGTGCTTCAAGACGATATTTTATTTGCAGGGTCGATCGCTGAAAATATTTGTTTCTTTGATTCCAATCCAGACATGCAATGGATCCAAGAATGTGCTGCTTATGCGGCGATTCATGATGATATTACCCGTATGCCAATGGGTTATCAAACCTTGGTCGGTGATATTGGTAATATGCTTTCCGGTGGACAAAAACAACGTATCTTGCTCGCACGAGCAATTCATAAGAAACCTAAAATATTATTTATGGATGAGGCGACCAGTAGCTTAGATGTACTGAAAGAACAAGAAGTAAATGCAAAATTAAAATTGTTAAAAATTACCAAAATTATTATTGCACATCGTCCTGAAACGATCGCTTCAGCTGAAAGAATTATTGCTTTGCAAGATGGTTTGATTGTTAAAGATGTATTAATGAAGGATATCAAACCAGCATGAACATAAACTACAAGGCAATGGTGCTCACGATGCTCATGCTGAGTGTGATGGGACAAACGACTTCACTTTATGCTGATTATTCATTATCAAAATTATTGAAAGAAAAATCGAAGAAACGTGAGCCACTTTGGTTTGATGTACTAACCAATCAACGAAAAGAGCGTGAAAAGAAGCAAGAAATTCAGAAGATTGAAAGCACACTCAATCACACTGTTTCTCAAGATATAGCTCAGCAAAGAACGCAAGTAGGAGATATTCAATGCTTGACTCAGCCTCAACTTAATCCCAATGAGCAATTATCACTGATTCATGCAGTTGAGCGTGCGGTTTGCCGTTTTCCAGAGACCAAAACTGCATGGGTACAAACGCGCATTCAAGCAGCACAATTGAAAATTTCAAAGTCGAGTTATTATCCGCAAATAAGCTCATCAGTGAACTATGATTGGGGACGTGATGATTATCAGGTGGATGGTCGTCCAGATATGAGTTATGACACAGATACACGCCGTTATGGGCTTGCCGTTCAGGCGAATTGGTTGTTGTATGATTTTGGGGCACGGCATTATCAAGTCGAAGAAGCACAGAAACTTTTAGCAATGTCTTTGGCGCAGCAAGATGCAGTGTTGCAAAGTGTCATTATTAAAACGATTTCTGCCTATTACCAAATTACTCAGGTGGAGTTAAAACTTGAAAATTTAAAGCAATTGGTGGAGCTTGCCGAGCAGAATTATCAAATTGCTAATGCACGCTATAAAGCAGGAGCTGGGATTAAGTCCGATGTGCTACAAATGTCAGCGAACCTCGCCAAAGCTAAATCTGATCAGACTAAGCTCATGGGCGAGTTTAAAATTGCAAAAGGTCAATTGGCATCGTTGATGGGTGAGCCTGCGTACCAGAACTTCCAAATTAATAATCAATTAAAAATTCCGAAGGCGTTAAATCTAAAATCAATTGAAGACTTGGTGAAGCAAGCAGAGAAACTGCATCCACGGTTTAAAGCATCAAAATTGGGAATTGAAGCTGCTCAAGATAAAATTAAAGCAACACAGCGCGCTAAATATCCATCTTTAACATTTAATAGTAGTTATCATCAATCCAAACAATTGGGTGAGAGTCCCTTTGGAAATGAGACGCAGCGTTTACAAGCTGGTGTGCAACTGAATTTTCCTTTGTTTGATGGTTTTAATCGCAAACATCAAGTGATTCTTGCTCAAGAAAATTTGAGGTTAAAGCAACTTGAGGAAGAACAAATTAAATTGGAAATTAATGCAGAAATTTGGAAAAGTTATAACGAATTAAATGCCATCCATGACAATATTTTAGCATTACAGCTTTTAAATGATAGTGCGACCAAAGCGTATGAAGTGGCACAAGGACGTTATCGAGCGGGTGTGGGAAATATGCTTGAAGTGGTGAATGCTCAAAACTTATTAACTGAAGCTAAGATGAATTATTCCACTGTATTGACTGAGTTTTTAGTGGTGCGATATCAACTCTTATCGAATATAGGCAACCTAAATATTTGGTCTGAAGCTCAATCGTAATGCTTAGTTCATTATCATTAAGCTTTGATTGGTCAAAGTAAAAGCCCTTAAATTATTTAAGGGCTTTTTAGATTTTGCTTGGCATGTGAATAATAGAATTAAAACTTAATCAACAAAATCGAATTTACAAAAAGCAAAAAATTGCTATTAACTTGCCACAGAATAAAATGGGAACATCCCGAAGACTAAGGCAGCAACCAGCATCACGAAACAGGTGATAATCGCCCATTTAATCGTAAATTTTTGATGTTGACCAAATTCAATTCCAGCCAAACCACATAATAAATAAGTGGATGGAACTAAAGGCGATAACAAATGTACGGGTTGGCCGATGATTGAAGCACGTGCCATTTCTACAGGTTCGATACCGTAATGTCCAGCTGCCTCAGATAAAATCGGGAGAACCCCATAGTAGAAGGCATCATTCGACATAAAGAAGGTTAATGGCATACTTAATACAGCTGTAATCGGTGCTAAAAATGGCCCCATACTTTCAGGAATGATGGCAACTAATTCTTTAGACATCGCATCGACCATGCCTGTGCCTGATAGCAAGCCTGTAAAAATACCTGCCGCAAAGATAATACCCACGACATTTAAGGCACTACCTGCATGATGAGCCACTAAACTCTTTTGCATATCGATATCGCGATAATTCACCACCAAGGCAATACACAGTGCAATCATGAACAAGATAGGCATAGGTAAAATTCCCATGACTAAACAGACCATTAACCCCAGTGTTAACAAGCCGTTAAACCATCTGAGGTGAGCACGATTTGCTTCAGGATTATTTGAAATTTGAATATTATCACCATGACTTACATCAATCTCGATAATTCCTAAGCGTTTACGTTCCATACGACCGTACATGGTACCAAGGAAATATAACCAGCCGATTGAAAATAGCATCGGCAGAATCATTGGAACAAAGACATCACTTGGGTCGACTTGTAATGCACTCGCAGCACGTGCTGTAGGTCCACCCCAAGGGGTTAAGTTCATAATTCCACTGGCAAGCATCATTAAACATGCCATGATCAATGGACTCATACCTAAACGCTTATACAACGGAAGCATTGCTGCGACACAAATCATATACGTGGTTGAACCATCACCATCTAAAGATACGATTAAGGTTAAAGTAATCGTTCCCAGCACGACTTTTAAAGGATCACCTTTGACGAGTCGAAGGATAAATTTTACCGAAGGATCAAATAATCCTGTATCAATCATGATGGCGAAATAAAGAATCGCGAATAAGAGCATGACGCCAGTTGGCGCGAGTTTTTTAACGCCGTCCAACATCATTTGGCCTAATTCATTCAGTTGAATGTGGCTTAAACTATCAAAGAAAAATCCTAAACCGTAAGCAATTAATGCAAAGAGAACTGGAATCAAAGTTAAGGCAACAAGAGGGCTTAGGCGTCTTGACATGATTAAATACATAAAGCATAAAATCATGCCCAGACCTAAAATGGTCAGCATTTTTCAATCCTTGAGTTATTGGTTTTTAGTTGTTCTATATCGAAATGGAATGGTAATCTCATTTTCAGAAAATCGAAATACCATTATAAAAATGAAAGAATGATGATTATTTTTTAAAAAAATAGAATATTTAAATCAGTATCTTATTTTAATTAATGAGTTGTTTCTCTGATGTATTAATAGATTTATATCAAATTTATGAATAAATATTTAAATAAAAATTTATATAGAAGTAATGAAAATTCAGTGCTTAAGTTATGTTGAAATCGGATGAATAACTAAATTTTCCATTCTGAAAAAATAAAAAATCCCAAATGATTGGGAGTTTTTAAAGTAGATCAATTAAAATACTTGGAAAGTTTAAGCATTATTCATGATTAATGGGCTGAATAGGCTCATCTTGTTCAATTAAACGTGTCACTAACAGTTGATCAATTTTAAAATGATCAACATCAACAACTTCAAATTTATAACCATCAAATATGACTGCATCTGCAGGACGTGGAATCTTACGCAGTTTGTACATCATGAACCCTGCCAAGGTTTCATAGTTTTCATCGTCAGGCATGCTATCAATATTTAAAGCATGTTTCATATCTTCAATTGGTGTACTGCCATCAATCAACCAAGAATTGTTATCGCGTTTAATAATTTGAAGATCTTCATCTGTAGGGGTAACCCAATCACCCATCACGGTGATCATAATGTCTGAGAGCGTAATCACGCCGACGACCAGTGCATATTCATTGAAAACTACAGCAAATTTTTCTTTGCTCGAACGGAAACGATCTAACACTTCGGAAAGTGTGAGCGTATCAGGAATGGTCAATACCGTACGCAAGGTCGATTCATTCAATTGGTTAAATTTTTGATTATTTAGAATACGAATGAGAATATCTTTGGCATCCACATAGCCAATGACTTGATCAATATTTTCACTACATACTAAAAACTTGGAGTAAGGATACTCGGCAAGTTTTTGACGAATACTTTCTTCAGATTCATTTAAGGTAAAATAAACCACGTTCTCACGTGTAGTCATACTCGAAGGAACATTTCGTTCTTCTAGTTCAAATACATTTTCAATGAAGTGATGTTCTTGTTTTTGTAGTACACCTGCTTGAGCACCTGCATCCATGACCGCTGAAATATCATCAAAAGTAATATTGTCATCACGGGTAGTATTCACTTTGAATAATCTAAACAGAAGATTGGCGATCGCATTAATAAACCATGCCAGTGGTTTACAAACCGAAATAAAAATTTGTATAGGATTAATAACGGAAATGGCAATTTTTTCTGGTGCGATCATGGCCAAGCGCTTTGGCATTAAATCGGCAAACAGAATAAATAGTGAAGTGACTAATGTGAATGAAAGTATGAAACTGATATTTTCAGCCCATGGACCTTGATAAAACTGATACACAAATTCAATAATATAAGGTCTGAAAGCACCTTCACCTAAGATACCACCAAGGATCGCAACAGCATTTAAACCAATTTGAGATGCAGCAAAAAAGTCTGCGGAGTTTTCTTGTAAATCTAAAACCTTTTGGGCACGTTCTTCGCCAGATTCTGCCAAAATTTTAAGTTTAACCTTACGTGAACCTGCAAGTGCAATTTCACTGAGTGACAAAAAGCCGGCTCCAGCAATCAAGATGATGATGATCAAGAAATTCTGAAAGAGACTCACAAGGCACCTTTGGTTTGAAATTATTATGAAAGTTTTAACATAAAATAGAATGAGATAGTGAAATTTTCCACCACCTCACTATTATAATACTGATCACAAAAAAGTAAAAAATAAATCAGCTACAGTATTTGGGGATTTAATGATTGACAATATTCGAATTGTTATTCGACATAAATTCACGGTTTTCTTCTTCAATCATTTGGCGTGCAACATATAAAATTAATTGGCGTAACCAACGATGTGCAGGATGATGATGAAGCAGAGGGCACCATGCCATCTTTAATTCAAATTCTGGAATATAAAATGGCGGATCTTTAAGCATTAAGTTTTGGCTTTTTGCTTGTAAGCGCGCGATCCGACTTGGTAAGGTGGCAATCAGGTCAACATTTGAAGCCAATAACCCAGGCATTTGATAATGACGGGTAAATACGGAGATCTTACGTTTTTGCCCAATTCGCTCTAAAGCCTGATCAATCCATCCAAGTCCAGCTTGTTTCTCAGGATTCACACCAAAGCCTACGCCCATCCCTGTTTTAGAGACCCAAATATGTTGCGCATCTAAATAGCTTTTTAGGTTAAGGTTATTTACAGCAGGGTGTTTATGATTCAGTAAGCAAGAAAAACTGTCGCGCCAAACCAGTACTTGGTGAAAGCTTTGTGGAATTTCATTGAAACGGTTAATCGCTAAATCAACTTTACCTTGTTCCATATCGCGATACGACACATCACTTGGCGTTAGGAAATCTAGGACAACATTGGGTGCTTCAGAGCGAAGTGCTTTGACTAAACGAGGAACTAATGTCGCTTCGGCGTAATCCGAAGTCATAATCCGAAATACACGATTAGAGGTATAAGGGCGGAATTCTGTGCGTGGCTCCAAAATCATAGAAAGATCTGAAAGCGCATCTCTAATTCTAGGTTGTAATTCCAATGCCCGTTCTGTAGGCGTCATGCCTTCAGACGAGCGAATCAATAGGGGATCATTAAATAAATTACGTAGACGTCTTAGAATATTACTCATTGCTGGTTGGGTAACACCCAATTGCTCAGCAGCGCGTGTTACATTTTTTTCTCGTAGCAGTACGTCGAGGTAAATTAAGAGATTGAGATCAACCCGCTCAAGATTCATAAAAAAAATACCGAAAATAAATTTTTGAAATCGTAGTGAATTATGCCATAAGCAAAACAGCTTGTGTTAAAAGACGATAAAACAACTTAAATATAAATAGCCCTTATGATGAATAAAAGTTATCAATATAAAATTTTAATCATTGAGTTTTGATCATCATTGGTTTTATAGAATTGAAAATCTATTTCACATTGAAATTTTATTAAAAATTAGAATGATCACCATATCGTAATCAAGATTTCTAAAATCATTGCAATAGTTCCAACATAAAATTTCGATAACAAGGAAAATGGTCAAAATAATGATCAACTAAAAATGCTTAAGATTGCACCAAAATGCCATTAAAATTTTTCAAAAATGCATTTTGCAAGAAATCGACAAGCTGTTGAGACTTAAGTCTAATGATTTTTAAATATACAATTTGTCTATAAGTTGATCATTTGTGCTATTATATTAATTATTAATAAACAATGCTTTAATTACCATCATTTATTTTCTTTATTAGACTTTGATCTACATATTTTTTAAATAAATACCGAAAATTATCTCAAAGTATTGGATTAATTTTTTCACCCCCTCTAAGCTAAGTCCATAACAACGAAGTGCTTTAAATCTGATCAATCTAGATCGAGACGATTTAAAACATTTATTGATGAAATCCTAAAATTATATACAGGGTAGAATATCATGACTCAATACCAAACAGCGATTGATGCAATCCGCGAATTAAAAGCAAAATTCGGCAACACTTGGGCAGACATCAGTGCTGAAGATGCTGCACGTATGCAAATCCAAAACCGTTTCAAAACTGGTTTAGACATTGCAAAATACACAGCTGCAATTATGCGTCGTGATATGGCTGCTTATGATGCTGACTCAAGCAAATACACTCAATCTTTGGGTTGCTGGCACGGTTTCATCGCACAACAAAAAATGATTGCGAACAAAAAATATTTCGGTACAACTGAACGCCGTTATATCTACCTTTCTGGTTGGATGGTTGCTGCACTTCGCTCTGAATTCGGTCCTTTACCTGACCAATCAATGCACGAAAAAACTTCAGTACCTGCATTGATCGAAGAAATCTACACTTTCCTTCGCCAAGCTGACGCGAAAGAATTAAACGACTTGTTCCGTGCGCTTAAAAAAGCTCAAGAAGCTGGTGATACTGCTAAAGCTGCTGAAATCACTTCACAAATCGATAATTTCCAAACTCACGTTGTGCCAATTATTGCGGACATCGATGCTGGTTTCGGTAACGAAGAAGCAACTTACCTTTTAGCTAAGAAAATGATCGAAGCGGGTGCTTGTGCACTACAAATCGAAAACCAAGTATCTGATGCGAAACAATGTGGTCACCAAGCGGGTAAAGTAACGGTTCCACACGAAGACTTCATCGCTAAAATCCATGCATTACGTTATGCATTCTTAGAAATGGGTCTTGATGACGGTATTATCGTTGCGCGTACTGACTCTGAAGGCGCTGACTTGACTCAAAAAATCCCAGTGGTTAAAGAGCCAGGCGACATCGCTTCTCAATACATTAGTTACTTAGACACAACTGAAATTGACATTTCAGAAGCTCAAGAAGATGAGATTCTAATCAAGCGTGATGGTAAATTACACCGTCCTAAGCGTTTAGCTTCTGGTCTTTACCAGTTCCGTGCTGACACTCAAATTGATCGTGTTGTACTTGACTGTGTTACAAGCTTACAAAATGGTGCTGACCTTCTTTGGATCGAAACTGCAACGCCTAACGTTGCTGAAATCGCTCACATGGTTAACCGTGTACGTGAAACAGTTCCAAATGCGAAACTTGTTTACAACAACTCGCCTTCGTTCAACTGGACTTTAAACTTCCGTCAACAAGCTTACGATCGTTGGGTTGCTGAAGGTAAAGATGTTTCTGCTTACGACCGTGCTAAGTTAATGAGCGCTGAATACGATGCTACTGAATTAGCTGCTGAAGCTGACGAAAAAGTTCGTACATTCCAAGCAGATGCTGCTCGTGAAGCAGGTGTGTTCCATCACTTGATCACACTTCCGACTTACCATACAGCTGCTCTTTCTACGCATGAGCTTGCTCAAGGTTACTTCGGTTCTGAAGGCATGTTGGCTTATGTTGCTGGCGTACAACGTAAAGAAATCCGTGGTGGTATCGCATGTGTTAAACACCAAGCAATGGCTGGTTCAGACATCGGTGATGATCATAAAGAAATCTTCGCTGGCGACAATGCATTGAAAGCTGGTGATGATGCTAAAAATACAATGAACCAATTTGGTGGTTAATCCCTTCCATTGATTCAAAAGAAAAACCCTGCGGAAGCAGGGTTTTTTTATGGCTGTTTTTTTATGGTTATATAATAAATTCTAAATCGTTTTAAAAAATATTTATTCATTAATCAATTGAAAACATTTGTATATTTTATATCGTTCATTATTGATACAATCGCCCAAATTTTTTAATGAAGATGATGCTGTAGTGTTTGAGAAACTAGCTGAACAAAGCTTAAATATGATGGGCTGGGAAATTGACAATCATTGGCCACTTGATTTGGATCAATGTGTGATGATTGCAGCGCCGCATACCAGTAATTGGGATGCCTTGTATGCACGTCTTGCACTGAAAGCCTTAGGGGTAAATGTACGTCTGACCATTAAAGACAGTTATATGAAGTTGCCTTTTGGTCCATTTGTCCGTGCAATGGGTGGAATAGGGATTGACCGTCGTCCCAAAGCAGTAGGTGAAGAGCGCCCGAGTATGGTTGAAGTGATGAGTGATCTGTTTAAGACACATCCGAAATTGGTGATGTTAGTTACGCCTGAAGCGACACGTGCCAAGCGAGAGCAGTGGAAAACAGGTTTTTACCATGTTGCGACGACTGCAGGTGTCCCTATTGCATTGGCGTATATGGACTACAGCAAGAAAAAATGTGGTGTCGGTAAAATTGTATATCCATCAGGTGATATGGAAAAAGACATGGCTGAAATTATGGAATTTTATTCAAATATTAATGCTAAATTTCCAGAAAATTTTAGTGTTGATACGCGTTTCTTCTGATACATAAAATCATATGTAAATTGGGCGATTAGATGTATATAAGCTTAATATCAATGATATTGAAGCTGTTATATAGATAATAAAGACAGGTCATGACTTGTCTTTTTTTATAGCTCAAACATTTGAAAAGTGATTTATATTGATTTTTTAATTGTTGATTAGAACGTATATTTATTTGGGTGAAATACTTATGCCACCTAAAAAATCACAAGCGGATTTATAGTTTACATACTGCATTTGAATAATTTCATAAAGAGGCATATCAAATAAAGTATCACCTGATTTATAGCGATCAATATATTCGATAGATTTATCTTTACTCACCGCAAGCGTGCGTTCATGAAAGCTTGTAATAGAGTTGTGGCTTAACTGATCGGCATCAATATTATTGCATTGAAATTGTTGAATAAGTGCTTCAGCACGTTTAATTTCACTCGATGAGCCAAATGCACATCCTGTCAAGACAACCATAATGCTTAACAAAATCGGGGTTTTCATTGGATTAAATAATGAGAAGGATAGCATCGCATTATAGATTATTTAAAGTGTGATTAAAGTCTCACAAAAACAAATAAAGTCAATTTCAATTCAATTGCTTAAATATTGAGCACTTAAGTGTCAAATTAAAATCAATTTACGTGATTTGATTCCAAGGCGCTGAAATATTTAGTTATTTAATGAACTCAAGCAAAGAATACAACCTGAAGCAAAGAGTAAGCTTAATACAATTTGTTTAAATTGTTTCTCTGATATTTTATAAAAAAGTTGTGCACCTAAAATGGCAGGAATGCTGATGATTAAAATTAAGATGCCAAAATATTTGAGTAGTTCAATTGAGATAGTCCCTTGCCATAAATACACAGCAATAGTGAAAAGCTGAATCGCAAAATTGAAATGTCTTAAAATATAACGTTGATGTTGCTTCGGCAGATTTTTGAGCATCACCCATGCAGATGGTACAGCACCACAGAAGCCACCTAATCCCCCAAGTACACCACCAACAAAGCCAATGCAGGCATCTGATTTTGAATCCAGTTGTTGTAAGTATTTAAACTGTGGTGCGACATACATGATGGGGCACCATACGATCAGAAAAAGTCCTAAGATCAATTTGAAAAGGTCTGCATTGACAATATCGAGTAGAAAAGTACCTAAAGGTACTCCGATTAGTCCAGCAACGATATAAACGTAAACTAAAGATCGTTTTAATATAGGTGGTTGCTCTTTAGTAAGTGAAATAATATGACACCATAGTGAAGCAAATACGACGAGCAGTGCTGATATTTGAGGAGGGAGTACCCAAACCCAAAATGACATAGCGATTAATGCAAAGGCAAAACCGGTAAGACCTTGAGCGAAAGCGGCTAAACATGCACCAATGATAAAAATAAAACCTATTTCCATCAAGAAATAGTCTTTTTAACGTTTTTACAATGATCATTACTGATGCGTATGCAGAGGGCTAAAACCATTTTAATAAGCTCATTTTAAAGCATGCACTGCCAAAGTCGGATAAATTAATAAGTAGCAATCTTAAACATTTCATTGTGAGGATTTAACTTTTAACGAGCAAATTTCCAATCTCTGATCGTGTCATTTTAAATAAAACCAATCTTAATTTTTAAATTTTAGGTGAAGAGTTAAGCTTATAAAAATATTAATTCCTGCTTTGATTATCTTAGATATGAAAAAGCCCCAATTGAATTGAGGCTTTTGTAATTTTAAATATTCAATGAAAGGGAATAAGACATTCATTCACCGAAATATTTTAAAGATCAATCATTTTTAGATTTCGGCTTCAGGCTTTGTGTCAGACCATTAATGTCGCCCCCTTGAATGCCTAACTCATTCATTAAGCTATCAATCAATGGTGCTTGTGAACGGTAACGTAGAGCACTATTTACGACTTGATCGGACAAGGCAACTTGACCTTGCTCACCCCCATCAACCGATGTCGTTGAACCACTCAAACCACCCATACCATTCACTTGTAGAATTTTGATATCGTCAATATTTTCCATTGGCTTAACACTTTCACGAATAATTTCAGGTAAGTATTTCAACAATGCTAAACGAATTTGCATTTCGACTTGTTCAGAAGACAAGATATTGTTTGCTTCGTTGACTGCGCGTGTACCTTCTGCATCCACTTGGTATTGTTTCTCTTGAGCTTGAGCCAGTAGGATTTTTGCATCCGCTTCACCTTTCGCTTTTAAGCGAACTTTTTCAGCTTCGGCTTCAGCTGCAGTACGAACCGCTTCAGCATCATCTACAGCAGCTTGTTTCGATGCTTCTGCAGCAACAGTGATTGAAATTGCATCCGTTTCAGCAGCCTGTTTTGCTGCAACCAGTTCAACAGCTTTGATACGTTCTGCACGTTGAGTTTCACGAACAGTGATCACTTCTTCTTCTGCTTTAACTGCTTGTGCACGTGCTTGGTCAGCTAGGGCTTTTGCTTCAGATTCTGCACGAGATTTTTCTGCGATCGCAATTGCACGATCTTGCTCAGCCAATTCAATGGTTTTCTTTTGTTCAACTTGAGCTTGTTCAATGATTTGTGATTTCTGAATATTTTGATTTTCTACATCACGTGCTGCAGTAATCCGTTTTAAATCAATTTCACGTTCAGCTGCAATTTGTGCTTCTTCTGCTTCACGTTTTTTAACTGCTTCTTGCGTTGCGATTTCAGCAAGTTGTTCCGCTCGGCGAATTGAGATTTCTCGCTCTTGTTGCATTTTTGCATATTCTTCTTCACGAAGAATTTGTAGTCGTGCTTGTTCTGCTTGTAAGTTTTTGGTCTTAATCGCAAGGTCAGCATCTTGTTCGATGTCGTTACGTTTTTTACGACGGTCTTCAATCGTTTCAGTCAGCTTGGTTAAACCTTCCGCATCAAAAGCATTTTGTGGGTTAAAGAATTTAAAGCTGGTTTGATCTAGACCGGTTAAGGAGACCGTTTCAAGTTCTAAACCATTTTTTGAAAGATCTTCAGACACGACTTGCTGTACTTTTTGCACGAAGTCAACCCGCTTTTCATGTAACTCTTCCATGGCCATTTCAGCTGCAACAGCGCGAAGTGAGTCCACAAATTTACCTTCAACTAAATCTTTAAGCTCTTGCGGAGACATGGTTTTTTGACCCAGCGTTTGAGCTGCTGTCGCGATAGCTTCAGCCGTTGGTTTGACGCGAACATAGAACTCAGCCATGACATCTACACGCATACGATCACGTGTAATCAACGCTTGGTCAGCTGCACGTTTTACTTCAAGACGCAGCGTGTTCATGTTTACAGGAATCACTTCATGCAACACAGGCAATACAATTGCACCGCCCCCTAAAATAACTTTTTCACCGCCAAAACCTGTACGGACGAAAGACACTTCTTTACTTGAGCGTTTATATAGACGCGCTAAAATCGTACCAATAATGATTAGCGCAAGTAAGATGATCCCCGCGATGATCAGTATTTGAAAAAAATTTGAGTCAAACATTTTTATAAGTCTCTATTGTTTATATGAATATTAATAAATTGAATATTTAATGAGGGATTGCTTGAAATCCGATCTTGGTTTTTTGAGTCAAAAGAACGGTTTGACCTTGTGTGAAAATAAGGTCAGTTTCAGGTTCAACCATAATGTAATGTGTCAGTCCATGCTGATCTTTTACTTTAGCTTGAGCAGGATAATTTAGTCGGGCTTCACCCAAAATAATTTCTGCACTTAAGCCAATCAGTTCTTCGCTATGAATTGCAGTCGTTTCATCTTGTGGTAACACTTTAGCAATGATTGCAGACACCGTACGGACGATTGGCATGCACAAAATTAAACTGGCAGGAGCAATAATCCAAAGTGGGAAATAACTAGCGGTCCATTGAAAAAATAGACCTTGAGTAACCAATCCAAACAATCCAAAAGTAGTTAGAAAGATGATTAACCACACCAATACAGGAATACGCCCAATATAAAGCCAATCAAGCAATTGAATAAAAATATTTGGATTGGAGTCTAAATTTAAATCAGGATGTTGCGCTTCAAACAATTGATCAGGAATAAATTGATCCAAAAAACCTTGAGTAGTTGCACCAGCAATGAGTAATAGCGCTTCGACCAAACCTAAGAAAAGCATTAAGCATAAACTAACGCTAAAAAATATATTGGAAGGGTGGATGAAGATTTCCCACATTTGTCGGTCTCAGCTTTATATTTATCATTAAAAATTAGATGTTGAATTTATTGATATAGATGACTGAATTCCAATCTATTTTGAATAGTTTAAAACGTCACTCAGTACTGAGCTAAAGTGTATAGTTTAGACATTAATTTGGCAAATAATAATTATTCTTAATCTATTCAGTCAGAATGTGAATTTCTAGACAAAAAAAATACGTAATGATTGGGGTATTCATTACGTATAACAACGAATCTGCTTACACAGCTTCGGTTAAGGAGAAAAGTTAAGAACATTGGGGAATGTTGCAAAACTTTAATGAATATTACTCAATAACAAACTTGATATGTTATGTATTCACGTAAAGTTATGTTAGTAAAAGTTAATTAAGTCGTTATCCAGAATTAAAGATAACAATAAAAAAACCTCTCATTTAGAGAGGTTTCAGTTGAAGCTTCGATATCAATGTATGACGATCAGTTTAAAAGTGGAACACACCCAAACCTGATTTAACTTCATCCAGTGTCTGTTGAGTAATGTCTTTGCACTTTTCAGTGCCAGTTTTCAAAATATCCATGATGTAATCTGGATCTTTGGCAAGCTCCATGCGACGTTCACGAATTGGCGTGATTAACTCTTTTAGAACCCCTTCAAGACGCTTCTTCACTGTACCATCGCCTAGTCCACCACGTTTATAGTGTTCTTTCAATTCAGCGACTTCTTCAACATTTGGATCAAATGCATCAAGATAAGTGAAAACAACGTTGCCTTCAACTTGGCCTGGATCTTCAACGCGTAAATGATTTGGATCGGTATACATTGCATTAACGGCTTTCTTGATGTCTTTATCAGAAGCATCTAAAACAATCGTATTGCCTAAAGATTTAGACATTTTGGCTTTACCATCAAAACCTGGTAAACGACCAACATTTGAAAGCAATGCTTTACATTCTGGAAGTAAGTCATGACCAATTTGACGATTCAAACGACGAACGATTTCGTTGGTTTGTTCGATCATTGGAATTTGATCTTCACCCACAGGAACGATAGAGGCTTTAAATGCTGTGATGTCTGCCGCTTGTGCAACAGGGTAGCAAAGGAAGCCAGCTGGAATATCACGTTCAAAACCACGCATTTGAATTTCGGACTTGATCGTTGGGTTGCGCTCTAGACGAGAAACCGTCACGAAGTTCAAGTAAAGCATGGTCAATTCATTGAGTGCAGGTAAACTCGATTGCACACAAATCGTTGTTTTAAGTGGATCAATACCGACAGCTAAATAGTCTGTTGCAACTTCAATAATGTTACGACGTACTTTTTCAAAATTATCCGCATTGTCAGTAAAGGCTTGAGCATCCGCCAATAATAAATGTTGATGATGAGAATCTTGTAATCCTACACGTGAGCGTAAAGAACCAACGAAATGACCTAAGTGAAGTTGTCCTGTAGGACGATCGCCAGTTAAAATCACTGGGCGATGATCTTGATTGCTCATTATAAATCCTGAAAACAGTAGTCAGCGCTACTTTGATATTAAGAATGCTAGGTATTGTACGGTAATTTATTTTTTATTGTCAGCAAGAATAATAGCCAGAGCGAAAAAAGCTTACTCAAAAATAACTGCTATTTATTTATTAAATATATACAATTATTTTTCCATAAAGCATTAAAATAGATAAAAACTTGGGATAATAAAAATGGCCAGTAGCTTACTTTTACTATTAGATGATATTGCAACGATCCTTGATGATGTTGCTGTGATGAGCAAAATGGCTGCCAAAAAGACGGCAGGGGTGTTGGGTGATGACTTAGCCTTAAACGCACAACAGGTCAGCGGTGTAAAAGCAGATCGTGAATTACCCGTGGTTTGGGCTGTTGCCAAAGGTTCATTTGTTAACAAATTGATTCTTGTTCCACTTGCTTTGCTGATCAGTGTGGTTGCCCCTTGGTTAATCAATCCACTATTGATGATCGGTGGTTTATTTTTATGTTATGAAGGTGTGGAAAAGGTTATTCACACACTTCAGCATAAAAAAGCAAAAACGGCTGAAGTCGCTGAACAAGAACTCAAGGCACTTGAAGGTGATTTGGTAACACTCGAAAAGCAAAAAATTAAGGGGGCGGTGACAACGGATTTTATTTTATCTGCTGAAATTATTGTCATTTCATTAGGTACTGTGGCTACTGCAACATTTGGCGTTAAAGTGGCTGTGCTGACAGTCATCGCAATCGCAATGACGATTGGTGTGTATGGTCTTGTCGCAATGATTGTTAAAATTGACGATCTAGGCTTATATTTAAATCAACAAGCTTCATCATTTAAACAAACCATTGGGCGTGGATTACTGGCATTTGCACCAAAGTTGATGAAAACATTGACTATCGTGGGTACTTTGGCAATGTTCTTGGTCGGTGGTGGCATCATTACACACACGATCCCAGTCTTTCACCACTTTACTGAGGACTCAGTAGATTATATTGATCACATTCCAGCTGTAGGGCATTTTATTGGTGCACTCACGCCGACTTTGATTAACTTTGTGATTGGATTTATCGCTGGTCTGCTGGTGGTTCTCGTGGTGAGTATGATTTCTAAAGTGTTTAAGAAATCAAAATCCGTTTAATTTGATTACTGCGTAAAGATAAGCTTTAAAATAAAGCATAATTTAGAATAAGGATAAGGCCATGCGTTGGAAAGGTCGTCGAGTCAGTAGTAATTTAGAAGATCGTCGTGGTGGTGGGGCTAAAGCTGGCGGGATCAGTATTCTTGGTTTAATTGTGGCTTTTGTGGCTTGGAAGTTCTTTGGGGTAGATCCTCAAATGGCGTACCAAGCGACCAAGCAAGTTACTTCTGGACAGCAACAACAAGCAACTGGTTTGGAAAATCCAACACCAGAGCAACAAGAGACGGCGGCATTTGTTGGAACTGTTTTGGCCGACACAGAAGACACGTGGTCTCAGGTATTTAAACAGCAGGGCATGCAATATTCATCACCGAAACTGGTCATGTTTAGTGGTACGGTAAACTCAGGTTGCGGAGCAGCACAGTCTGCAATGGGGCCTTTTTATTGTCCAGCTGATCAAAAGATTTATATTGATACCGCTTTTTTTAAAGATATGCATCAACAAATGGGGATTTCGGGTGAGCAAAATCAATCTGAATTATCGACAAAAAATGTTGCGGGTGATTTTGCTCAAGCGTATGTGATTGCTCATGAAGTCGGTCATCATATCCAAAATCTTTTAGGGATTTCTGGGCAAGTCCAACAAGCACGTCAAACCGCGAGTGAAGCTCAAGGGAATCAACTTTCAGTTCGATTAGAACTACAGGCAGATTGTTTGGCGGGCGTTTGGGCAAAAGATACACATCAGCGCACTCAATTTTTGGAAAATGGTGATATCCAAGAAGCGATGGACGCAGCGCATAAGATCGGGGATGATTATTTGCAAAAACGTGCGCGTGGACAAGTTGTTCCAGATAGTTTTACTCATGGAACAAGTGCACAACGTATGCAGTGGTTTGATAAGGGGATGCAGTCAGGCGATATCAATCAATGTGATACATTTAAAGCATCGATATAATTTGTAATCATCCAGATCCAATAAGAGATCCATGAGCTGTTTATCTCGAATGTTAAAAGTATACTTTGAAGGTCTCCTCATGAAACCTAGTTTGATTAAATGATCGTCAGGCTAGGTTTTTTGTTGTAGTTGCTTATGTAGTTAACAAACTTTTTTTAAAAATCAGTTTAAAATAATCCATGTTATTGAAATCATAAATAAGAAGTATTAGGCAAATTATGGGTAATTTTTTTATTCTTCAAGTTTTTACGGTTGTATTTGCACTTTCAATCGCAACAACAATATTTAATAAGCGAATTCTAGGCTTTCCACAAGCGATCGGTGTTCCCATTGTTTCTGCAATTTTTGTTTTCATATTGCAATGGGGGGCAAATCTACTCGGTAATAATCAATTCATTACCATTAATCTACACAACATTGAAGCCGCAGTCAGAAATATTGATTTTTATGATTTCTTAATCAATGGCGTAATTTGTTTCATTCTGACATCCTCTGCATTGAAATTTAAGGTATCAGATTTACGCTCACATTGGAAACCGATTAGTATTTTAGCGACCTTGGCACTGGTACTTTGCGCATTATTGTTTGGTGGTCTGATATTTGGTTTCCAGTACTTGATGGGTAGCCCTGTCCCAATTTTAATTTTATTGTTATTGGGCTCGGCTTTAGGTGCAACCGATCCGATTGGGATTAAAGGCGTACTTAGTTCAGTTCGAGCACCACATCACTTGATGGTAAAGCTTGAAGGCGAATCATTATTTAACGATGCGATGTGTATCGCTGTATTTATGACGCTATTAAACGTACTTAAAGGTGAGCAATTTAGTTTTTTTGCCACATTACAAACTTTATTTTATGAAATTATTGTTGCTGTCATTATTGGTTTAGCTTTTGGTTGGCTGATTCTGAGAATTTTACGTGGTAAGCATGAAATGGAGTCACTGATATTAACCACGGCTTTATTGGCATGTGGTTCCTATTTGGTGGCTTTATTTGCGCATGCTTCTGCACCGATTGCCTGTGTTATTGGTGGCTTGATCGTTGGTAATAAATGGAATGAAATTTTAAAGGAAAAAGAGATCAGTGAAGTCAATCATTTTTGGCATACGGTTGAAGGAATTATTAACTCATTCCTGTTCACCCTCATTGGACTCGAATTATTTATCTTGGATTTAAGTGCGAGTCTTATTTTTGGTGGGGTGGTTGCATTTATTCTTTTACATATTTCTCGTTTCGCAGCGAATTACCTGGCGTTTGCCTTTTTCCCATCATTCCGCAAAAAAAGCTATAACGGAAGTTTAGCCATTATTTCATGGGGTGGTGTACGAGGAGGAATTTCTTTAGCGCTCGTGTTAGCTGTTGCCAATCTTCCACAATTATCTGAGTACAGCAGTATTTTGATTGGGTATACCTTCATCGCTGTTTTACTTTCGGGTGTGGTTTGTGGATTAGGTTTGCCGCCCGTGATGAATGCTTTTTATTACAATCCAAATGAAGAGCAAACTGGTTTTAAGGGTTGGTATCAAAGATTGTGTCATAAAATGAATAGAAGTGGTGTGATGTACATCGTTGGTGAAGATGTAAAAGGGAATGAAATTATTACCATTTATAACCCAGAAGCAGTTTCAGATACGAGGAGTGATGATGGCGTGACAGCCGTTCATCATCCGAATAGAGTGCAGGAAGTTAAACGCTTGGAAAATCCTGATAATTTCTAAATGGCTCTGAGTCAGTATTGAAAGAGGTGAGAAGTCGGAAATACAAATATCTATTTCCGACTTTTTATTTAATCAACAAAATAGCAGTTTATTACTGCTTTAATTTTCAATAATCGTGAAGTCTGTAATCACCTAAGTTGTAAGGTTGCATCTATACATCAATTTATATCTATTATTTGCTTAAAAAAATGACTAAAAACAAGAATAAGCGATAGTTCTCTTTATTTAAAATAACTACATAATGACAAATCTAGTAACATGCTTATTCTTTGAGAAATTGAAACGCCTACCATTAATTATCGTAAAATACAAGATGCTATCTGTTTATGCTTAAAAAATAGCCTAAAAAATAAACGTAAATGCTTGATTTACTGATTTTAATACTAAAAATATATCTATAAATTTTATCTTTAGTGGTTTTTAAATAGCTGAAATAAATAAACATATGTCGGAAATGGAGTGCACGTTACAAAAAAGTGCCTCGACCATCGGGTTGTTTGCACAAAAAAAACAGAAAGTGTGATATAAATCTCAAATATAGATAATAGCGTCTATCTTTTTATGTTTTTAAATTTAGAAAGATTGATAAAAATAAAATGTATAAGAGAGAAATGTACTATGCCGAACATCTCAGTCATATCTAAAGAGAGTCATCAGGTATTAGAGAATGTAAACTCTAGTAAAGTAGGACTTAACGAAAACTCTGTAGTTGTTGTTCAAGTTTCTAAAGATGACGTGGCTTCAATCACTCGTGAAAATAATAATGCATTAATAACTTTAAGAAACGGTGAAGTAATTGTTATTGAAAATTATTTCAATGCAGAATTTGCAGATAACAGTTTAGTTTTTCAAGATGAAAGTGGTCAGCTTTATTGGGTTAAATTTACCAATGCAGATGCCTCGATTGCTGAAACAATCTTATATTATCCGATTGAAGAAATTGAGCCATTGCTTTATTCAGATAATTTCGTAGGTGGAATTTTACCTTGGTTAGTCGGTGCTGGTGTAGCAGGTATTGCGGCAGCAGCTGGTGGCGGCGGTGATGGAGGAGGTTCTGAGCCTGTTATTCCTCCTATTACAAAACCATCTGCATTGTTAGATGCACCGAAAGTTTTCGATGACGTCGCTCCTCAAACTGGGTTGGTTGAGAATGGTCAATCTACGAACGATTCGCTCCCTACTCTTAGTGGGGCAGGTGCACAACCTGGGGCGATCGTTAAAGTATATGATGGCGATCAACTTATTGGTGAAACTTTTGCCAATGAAGATGGTACATGGGAGTTGGAGCTTACAACGCCATTGAGCGACGGTCCGCATAATTTAACAGCAACTCAAACTGTTGATGATCTTGAAAGTGATAAGTCGCCTATAAGTGATTTTACTGTAGACACTAAAGCACCTGAAGTTTCTATTGATTCAATTGCTCCTACAAAAGACACGACTCCAGAAATCACAGGTACAACAGAACCAGGTGCAACTGTAGATGTTGTGATCAAAGATAAAGACGGCAACCTTGTAGCACAAGGTCCAGCGATTGTTAATCCAGAAGATGGTACTTGGTCATTCACTCCGTCAACAGTATTACCGGAAGGTGAACACACAGTTGAAGCAACTGCAACTGATAAGGCAGGAAATCAGGCTACTACTGATGAGCCAACTGTGCTTGTAGTTGATCCTGTTGATCCTGTTGATCCTGTTGATCCTGTTGATCCTGTTGATCCTGTTGATCCTGTTGATCCTGTTGATCCTGTAGTTGCGATTAATCCAATCGAGCTAACTAATGATTCAACTCCTGAAATTACAGGTAAAACTACTCCAGGCACAACAGTTTTTGTTACTGTGACTGATATAAATGGTAAAGTGGTTTCAGGTCCTGCGACTGTAAATGCAGATGGTACGTGGACATTCATGCCATCTGAGCCATTAGCTGAAGGTGAGCAAAAAGTTGTCGCTAAAGCAACAAGTAATACTGGTAAAACTGCGGAAGATACTGAAGATTTTACAGTAGATACGGTTCCTCCAGTTGTTGCAATTGATGATCTTCCACCAACAAAAGACACGACTCCAGAAATCACAGGTACAACTGAGCCAGGTACGACTGTTGATGTTGTTGTTAAAGACAAAGATGGTAACCCTGTAGCACAAGGTCCAGCGACGGTTAATCCAGACGGTTCTTGGACTTATACTCCAACGACTGAATTACCAGAAGGCGAATACACAGTTGAAGCAACTGCGAAAGACCCTGCAGGTAATGAAGCAACTGTTGATGCTCCAGTTGATCTAGTGATTGATACGACTGCACCAACAAATGTAACGATTGATCCAATTGATCTTACAAACGATGCAACACCAGAAATCACAGGTACGACTGAACCAGGTTCAACAGTACAAGTCACCATTACTGATGCTAACGGTAAAGTAGTTACTGGTCCTGCGACAGTAAATCCAGATGGCACTTGGACTTACACACCATCTGAAGATCTAGCAGAAGGTCAGCAAGATGTTGTTGCAGTTGCAACTGATAAAGCAGGCAACACTGCACAAGCAACAGAAGACTTTGTTGTAGACTTTAGTGGTCCTGATGTTTCAATCGATCCAATTGATGAAACCAACGACACGACTCCTGAAATCTCAGGTACAACTGAGCCAGGTTCGACTGTTGATGTTGTGATCAAAGACAAAGACGGCAACCCTGTAGCGACAGGTCCGGCAACTGTTAATCCAGATGGTTCTTGGTCATACACACCAACTGAAGCATTGCCAGAAGGTGAGTACACCGTTGAAGCAGTAGCCAAAGATGACAAAGGTAATCCTTCTGCACCTGCAGCTGAAAACTTCGAAGTGGATACGACTGGTCCAGTGGTTTCAATTGATCCGCTTGACGATACCAACGACACGACTCCTGAAATTTCAGGTAAAACTGAGCCAGGTTCGACTGTCGATGTTGTGATCAAAGACAAAGATGGCAATCCAGTAGCGACAG